>WTBG01000067.1 GCA_013139225.1 Deltaproteobacteria bacterium | reverse complement strand
GTAATGCCCGGAGACAATGTAGAGCTGGTGGCGGAGCTTATTACCCCAATAGCCATGGAGAAGGAATTGCGGTTTGCTATTCGGGAAGGCGGGAGAACAGTAGGTGCAGGAGTGATTTCAGAAGTTCTGGAGTAATACAGGGAAAAGCATTTGCTACAACTTTAAATCTCTGGTTATGAGGTAACATTAATGAGTGAGGACGCTCAGAAGATACGGATTCGACTAAAGGCATATGACCATAAGCTGCTAGATCAATCTGTTGAAGAGATTGTGGAAACAGCTAAAAGGACAGGGGCTAAGGTTGTAGGCCCCATCCCCTTACCCACGGTTAAAAACAAATATTGTGTGCTGCGTTCTCCTCACGTTGACAAGAAATCCAGGGAGCAGTTCGAGATTAGAACTCACAAAAGGCTGCTTGACATATTGGAACCTACGCAACAAACGGTTGATGCGCTCATGCGTTTAGACCTGTCTGCAGGAGTTGATGTAGAAATTAAACTTTGAAAAAACTCTCTACCTGAAAAGGAGTATTAGATAAGGTGGTGTTAGGACTAATTGGTCGAAAACTAGGGATGACTCAAATTTTTTCCGGAGATGGTAAGGCAATTCCTATCACGGTAATAGAGGCTGGCCCTTGTTCTGTTGTTCAAATAAAAAACAAAGAAAAAGACGGGTATAATACCCTGCAACTCGGGTTCCTGCCTAAGAAGATGAATAAAACAAACAAACCTTTAATGGGTCACTTCAAAAAGGGTAACACAGGCGCTTTCTGTTTTCTAAAAGAGTTTGAAGTGGATGATACCAACACCCATAAGGTAGGACAAGAGATTAACCTGGAAATCTTCCAGGTGGGGCAGAAAGTTACAATAACCGGCATAAGCAAGGGAAAAGGGTTTTCTGGAACGATGAAGAGGTGGGGGTTTAGTGGAGGACCCGCTTCACACGGTTCAAACATTCACCGTGCTCCTGGCTCTATTGGATGTAGCGCATACCCTTCCCGGGTGTTTAAGGGCAAGAAACTCCCTGGCCACCAAGGTTCAGCCACCGTAACTGTCGCAAATCTTGAGATTGTCGACAGACAGGTTGAAAAAAACTTGCTATTTATAAAAGGGGCCATTCCCGGTGGGAAAAATGGAATGCTCCTCATTAAACCTTCAAAAAAGTTGTCAGCCACCACGGGAACCAAAAAGTAAATTATGTATTCAGCAGATATTTACAATACAAATAAAGAAAAAGTATCGCAGGTTGTCTTGGATGAGAAGGTCTTTGGCTGTGAGGTTAAACCCCATCTCCTTTATGAGGTGGTGAAGATGCAGCTGGCCAACAGAAGAGCTGGAACTGCCTCTACCAAAAACAGGTCGCACGTCCGGGGTGGTGGGAAAAAACCGTGGCGGCAAAAAGGCACCGGGCGAGCAAGGGCAGGTTCTATCAGATCTCCCATCTGGAAAGGAGGCGGTACCACCTTTGGTCCTCTTCCCAGAGATTATTCCTACAGACTTAATAAAAAAGTGAAGAAGTTGGCTTTGCGAACTGCATTAAGTATCAAGCTGAAAGAGGATAAGTTGCTCATTCTGGATAATTTTAATCTTCCAGAGATTAAAACCAAGGGTGTTATTACAACATTAAATCGTTTCGATATAAAAGATGCTTTCATCATAGACGACAGCAATCTCCATTTAGAAAAATCTGCCAGTAACGTACCTTTTGTCAAAGTACTGAGACCCGAGGGCCTCAATGTTTATGATATCCTAAGATACGATAAGCTGATTATTACACAATCTTGCCTGGAAAAGATAACAAGGACATTATCTGCATGAAAAACATGTTTAATATCTTAAAAAAACCTCTCGTCACAGAGAAAAGTAACCTCATGAAGGAAGAGCTGAGCCAGATCACCTTCGAGGTAGACAAAAAAGCCAACAAAATAGAGATTAAAAAAGCTGTTGAAAAACTTTTTAAAGTTCACGTGACAAAAGTACATACCATCAACGTGCTGGGCAAGAGAAAAAGGTTGGGAAAGTCTCAAGGAAAGAGGCCGGATCGCAAAAAAGCCATTGTTACCTTGAAAGAGGGTGACCGCATAGAGTTTTTTGAGGGAGTGTAAGCATGACTATAACCCATTATTCCATCACTCCCCGGCTGAACTCCCTGGCCGGGCAGGCAGCCAAGCCAAGATTCCATGCGATTGACAAAAAATGTCCTTTCGATGAAAGGCCAATATTATCAGTGTATTATATGATTTGTGGGATGTTACAGTATGGGTATTAAAGTTTACAAACCGACATCACCAGGCAGAAGATTTCAAGTTGGCTCAACTTTCGAGGAACTCACACGGTCAAAACCAGAGAAGAGTCAACTAAGACCCCTCTCAAAAAGTGGTGGAAGGAATTCCATGGGTCGCATCACTTGCAGGCATAGAGGAGGAGGGCATAAAAGGAGATATCGTCTCATAGATTTTAAACGGGACAAACCCAATATCCCTGCAAGGGTAGCCAGCATCGAATATGACCCAAACCGCTCTGCTCGCATTGCTTTGCTACACTATAACGATGGGGAAAAGCGTTATATCATAGCACCCCAGGAATTGAATCTGGGTGACACCGTAATCTCAGGTGAAAAGGCAGAAATAAGGCCAGGCAATGCTCTACCCCTTAGGAACATACCTCTTGGAACATTGGTACACAATGTTGAACTTAAACCTAAGAAAGGGGCTCAACTGATAAGGAGCGCTGGGGCATATGGGCAGCTTATGGCCAAAGAAGGCAACTATGCCCAGATAAAATTTCCCTCAAACGAAGTTCGCATGGTGTTACTTGATTGCCACGCAACCGTTGGTCAGGTTTCCAACCCGGACCATGAAAACATAACCTTAGGAAAAGCTGGGAAAACTCGATGGTTAGGAAGAAGACCTAAAGTGAGAGGTGTCGCCATGAACCCTGTTGACCACCCTTTAGGAGGAGGTGAAGGGAAATCGTCTGGAGGCAGGCATCCTGTCACTCCCTGGGGTGTTCCCACCAAAGGGTTTAAAACCAGAAACAAGAACAAACCCAGCAACAAGCATATCATTAGAAGAGGTAGCAAAAAGCGGTAAACATCAACACATAAGATAGTTCAACAAGGGAGAAATATATGCCCCGTTCTGTGAAAAAAGGTCCATATATTCAAGAAAGCCTTTTGAAAAAGGTAATGGCAGCCAAAGAATCTCAAAGTCAAAAGGTGATCAAAACCTGGTCTCGCAGATCAACGGTTTTGCCGGAAATGATTGGTCTTACCTTTGCCGTTCATAACGGGAGAAAGTTTATTCCTGTGTTTGTTACTGAAGATATGGTGGGACATAAGCTGGGTGAGTTCTCACCAACCCGGACATTTCACAGCCATTCCGGCGACAGAAAAAAAGCCAAAGGAAAGGCTCCAGAGAAGAAATAACCTTTAATTTAATTGCAAATTATGGAAACTGTTGCTGTTGCAAAATACATTAGAATATCACCACAGAAGGCGAGGTTGGTAGCAGATTTAATAAGGGGTAAAGATGTGGGGGTTGCTTTAAACGTTCTTGCTTTTACCCCCAAAGCTTCAGCTCCATTAATAACCAAGGTCTTAAAATCTGCTATTGCTAATGCAGGGCAGAAAGAGGGTGTGGACGTCGATACGCTTATGGTTAAAAACATTCTCGTTGACGAAGGACCAACTTTGAAGAGGTTTCGTGCCAGGGCCATGGGAAGAGGATCAAGAATCCTGAAAAGGATGAGTCATATTAAAATTATCGTCGAGGAACGCTAGTAAACTGAAATTAAGGAGGATTGTTTTGGGACAAAAGGTTCATCCAATCGGTTTCCGTTTAGGAGTCAATAAAACCTGGATTTCCAGATGGTATGCTGAAAATAACTTTGGGAAGTTGCTACAAGAAGACTTAGCCATAAGGAAATTTCTGAAGAAAAAACTTTATCAGGCAGGAATTTCCAAGATAGAAATAGAACGGGCAACAAAAAAAATGAGAATAAATATTTTCACCTCTCGTCCCGGGATCGTCATCGGAAGGAAAGGTTCGGAGATAGATCTGTTGAAAAAAGAATTGCAAAGTATAACGGACAAAGAAACTTCCATCAATATTCATGAAGTGAAAAGACCAGAGATTGATGCACAGCTGGTTGCTGAAAATGTCGCATTGCAATTAGTGAGAAGGGTTGCCTTCAGGCGGGCTATTAAGAGAAGCGTTTCAACAGCCCTGAAGATGGGTGCGCTCGGCATAAAGATTTCCTGTGCCGGAAGGCTCGGCGGTGCAGAAATAGCAAGAAGAGAATGGTATCGAGAGGGGGGGGTTCCGCTTCATACTCTCCGTGCTCATATCGATTATGGTTTTGCTGAAGCTTTAACAACTTATGGACTCATTGGTGTCAAAGTCTGGATTAATAAAGAACCAAGCTCCTTAACCAAACGATAAAACCGAAAAGAGGTTTCGATTAATGTTAGCCCCTAAAAAGGTAAAGCATAGAAAACAACAGAGAGGAAGGATGAAAGGGTCTGCCACCAAAGGATGCCACTTATCCTTTGGTGACTATGGCCTCCAGGCTGAAGTATGCGGGTGGGTTACTGCCAAACAAATTGAAGCAGCAAGAATCGTGATGACCCGCCACATTAAGAGGGCCGGCAAGGTCTGGATCAGAATATTCCCTGACAAACCCATAACCAACAAACCTGCTGAAGTGAGAATGGGCAAAGGCAAGGGAGATCCTGCAGAGTGGGTTGCTGTAATAAAGCCTGGGAGGGTTCTCTATGAGTTGGATGGGGTTCCCGAAGTGGTAGCTAAAGAAGCATGTAGGCTAGCTTCACATAAGCTCCCCATTGCCACAAAATTTCTCTCCAGGAGTCAGATGTATGAAGGCTAGCGAAATTAGAGAATTAAATATCGGGGAACTCAAACAACAAGAACTGGATATGTCAGAGGAGTTGTTCAATCTCAGATTCCAATTGGCTACTTCCCAGCTTGAGAATAAGATGCTGGTTCCCCAGCTAAAAAAAGACTTGGCCAGAGTAAAGACCATCATCAGAGAAAAACAAAAGTAGTGGCTTCGTTAAGTTTTCTGCTTACAATTAGGATTTAAGCAATGATTTCAAGAAGAAAAAAAACAATAGTCGGTGTAGTCGTAAATGACAAGATGGACAAAACGGTAGTAGTAGCAAGCAGCCGCCTGACAAAGCATGTCCTTTATAAAAAACAGGTGAAGAAAAGGACCAAATATAAGGTCCACGACAAAAACAATCAGTGTAAAGTTGGAGATAAGGTTCTGATTGTGGAGAGCCGTCCTTTAAGCAAGCATAAGAGGTGGAGAATTAGAGAGGTTATAGAAGAAAGAGTGTAATTATCCAGTGTTTGGTTAACAACGTTCACTTACTATTTATTATTATGATTCAAGAACAGACTATTCTAGAAGCAGCTGATAATTCTGGTGCTAGGAAGCTTTTTTGCATCAAGGCCCTTGGTGGGACAAGGAGAAGATATGCCACGGTCGGGGACATCATTGTGGTATCCATAAGAGAGGCTATTCCCAATTCCAAAGTAAAAAAGGGGTCTGTGATGAAAGCAGTAGTTGTACGTACAACCAAGGAGATCAGAAGACCTGACGGGACATATATCCGCTTTGGAGACAACTCTGCGGTTTTAATCAACCCTCAGAACGAACCTGTTGGTACGCGTATTTTTGGACCGGTCGCAAGGGAGCTGAGAGCAAAAAAATTTATGAAAATTATTTCTCTTGCTCCAGAAGTGCTCTAGACTTTCATAAGTTTTCTGATAATGCTTTTCCTTCTTCAGGAGATCGACTCATGCTAGCAAAGCTTCACTTTAAAAAGGATGATCAGGCAATTGTCATCGCAGGAAAAGAGAAGGGGAAATCAGGTAAGATACTAAGCATGATTTCAAAAAAAGAATGTGTATTGATTGAAAAGGTCAATCTTGTTAAAAGGCACTCCCGACCCAGCGCTAAGAACAGGCAGGGAGGGATCATCGAAAAAGAAGGCCCTATTCATATATCAAACGTAATGATACTCTGCAGCAAATGCAATTCCCCTGTAAGAATAGGGCGGAAAACATTAGAGGATGGTAAAAAAGTGCGTTATTGCAGAAAGTGTGGTGAATTCATTGACCTTTAACAATTATTTCTCTCTCTAAGGAACATTTCATGGCACGACTAAAAGAACTGTACCATAAAGAACTTATGCCCAAGCTCAAACAAGAGTTCAATTATAAGAGCGGGATGCAGGTTCCTCGATTACAAAAAATACTTGTTAATATGGGGCTTGGAGAAGCTATCCAAAACATCAAGGTTCTGGATTCTGCCACCGATGAGCTCATGGTAATCACCGGCCAGAAACCGGTATCTACCAAGGCTAGAAAGTCTATTGCAAATTTCAAGCTCAGAAAGGGAATGCCCATCGGCGCCATGGTCACTCTAAGGGCAAACAGAATGTATGAGTTTTTTGATCGACTGGTCAACGTTTCACTGCCCAGGGTTAGAGACTTTAGGGGTGTTTCCGGCAAGTCTTTTGATGGAAGAGGAAATTATTCTCTTGGTATCAAAGAACAAATTATTTTTCCAGAAATTGATTATGATAAGATTGACAAAATAAAAGGTTTAAACATAAACATCGTAACCACCGCAAAAACGGATGAAGAAGGAAAGGCTCTATTGAGACTTCTTGGGATGCCCTTCAGAGACTGAGGGATACATCAAATCCTTAATGGTTGGTTGATTAGTTAATTAAAGACCGAGGTTATAAGTGGCAAAAAAATCATTAATAGCAAAGGCAAAACGACCAAAGAAATTTTCTGTAAGAGAGTACAATCGATGCCCCCTCTGTGGAAGACCAAGGGGATACTACAGAAAATTCGACATGTGTCGAATCTGCTTTAGGAAACTTGCCCTGCAAGGTGAGATTCCTGGCGTCACCAAATCCAGTTGGTAACTAAAGATTTTTTGGAGTTTACTCATGCTTACGGATCCCCTTGCTGATATGTTGACAAGAATTAGAAATGCTCTCAAAGCGAAATTTGAGAAGGCTGACATTCCTTCTTCTCGCTTGAAAGTAAGTGTAGCAAATTTATTAAAGAGAGAAGGATATATAAAAGACTTCAAGATACTAAGCAGTGATAACAACAAGAAAATTCTGCGGGTATTTCTCCGCTATGATGAACAAAATCAATCTATCATTACAAACATTAAAAGGGTAAGCAAGCCGAGTTTAAGGATTTATGCTCGCAAAGGCAATATCCCCTCTGTAAGGAGTGGTTTGGGTTTAGTCATTTTATCAACCTCTAAAGGGGTTAAAACTGACCGAGAAGCTCGGGATCTCAATATTGGAGGAGAGGTTCTCTGCTTTGTATGGTAATGGCTGTTATCTGTCACCCTGATAATTAGAATCTACCTGAGAAGAGTTCTCTTAAAGGAGCAAAGGCATGTCACGGATTGGGAAAATGCCCATTACAATTCCCGATGGAGTAAAAGTAGCTATAGACAATTCTTTAGTTAAAGTAGATGGTCCAAAGGGGCATCTAGCCCAAAGGGTGCCACCGGGGATTGGTGTGTCAGTAGAGAAAGGTGTCGTGGCTATCTCAAACAAATCCAGCCAAAAAAAGTCCAGTGCCTTACACGGGTTAACCAGAAGCCTTATCTTTAATATGGTCACGGGTGTCAGTAAAGGCTTTGAAAAGAGTTTGGAGCTTGTTGGCATAGGGTACAGGGCTGAACTCAAGGGTACATCACTTCACCTTTCCTTGGGATATTCTCATCCTGTTCGTTTTGAGCTCCCGAAAGGAATCACAGCCAAGCTTGAAAAACAGACAAAAATAACCATTGAGGGAATAGACAAACAGCTGGTGGGAGAAACCGCAGCAATCATTAGAAGCTTCAAAAAGCCAGAGCCTTACAAAGGCAAAGGCATCAAATACATAAACGAAACGGTTAAGAGAAAGATAGGCAAAAAGGGACTTAAGTAAATTGTCCTTTTAGGCCGATAGCTCAGGAAAACAAAATGTCTCCACAATTAACAAAAAAGGGTGCATGGCTCAGGCGCAAACGGAGAGTGTGCAAAAAGGTGAAAGGCAACTCTCTACATCTCAGGCTCAATGTATATCGGAGCAACAAGCATATTTATGCTCAAATTATAGATGATACCACTGGTCACACCCAGGTATTTGCTTCCACCACGAGCAAAGAGTTTAAAGGCACATTAAAACAAACCGGTAATATAGCAGCGGCAAAAAAAGTTGGAGAACTCTTGGCCCAGAAGTGTCTGGGGAAGAATATAACCAAGGTGGTATTTGACCGCAACGGTTTTTTGTTTCATGGCAGAGTTAAAGCCTTAGCCCAATCAGCCAGAGAGGGTGGCCTAAAATTTTAATGGGGTTCTTTACAGTTTCAGTTAAACACCGTCACATTTTTAGGAGGTGAGTGGTTGACCACAGCAAATGTAAGTGAACAAACTTTGGAAGACAGGGTTGTCCACATCAACAGAGTAGCAAAGGTTGTGAAAGGCGGTCGTCGTTTCAGTTTTAGCGCTGTTGTTGTGGTTGGTGATGGCAACGGTTGTGTAGGATACGGCTTGGGAAAGGCCAAAGAAGTTCCCGAAGCAATACGAAAGGGGGTAGAACAAGCAAAAAAAAACCTTGTTCAAGTTGCTGTAATAAACGGAACCATTCCCTACGAAATAATAGGCCGCTATGGAGCTAGCAAGGTGTTTCTAAAGCCGGCATCAGAAGGAACGGGGGTCATTGCCGGTGGGGCAATAAAAATAGTTATTGAATCCGCGGGCATAAGAAACATTCTAACTAAATGCTTGGGATCACACAATCCCCACAATATTGTCAAAGCAACTCTCAGTGCTTTAAAACAACTTAAAAAGCCGGAAGAGATTCGGAAAAGACTTGGTGTGGCGGAATGAAAAACATAATGTTCTCTTGCTTGGGGGAGTAAATACGACTGTGAACAAGGAACTTAAAATCACCCTTATAAAAAGTGGAATTGGTCGACCCAAAAAGCACAGACTGACACTTAAGAGTTTAGGGCTAAACAAGCTTCACAAAACCGTGGTTATAAAAGGCACTCCGCAGGTGAGAGGAATGATAAATAAAGTATCTCATCTTCTTAAGGTTTCCGAATAGGGAAAACGTATCACCACAAGGGCAATGTTTATTTAACTAATAATGTGAAGGCAATGGAAATAAATCAATTAAAACCACCCAAGGGTGCTATAAAAAAGAGGAAACGTGTAGGCAGAGGGCCTGGTTCTGGACACGGCAAGACTTCCTGCCGTGGTCACAAGGGGGCGAATGCCAGGTCTGGGGGAGGTGTTCTTCCGGGTTTTGAAGGCGGACAGATGCCTCTCAAGAGAAGGCTGCCCAAAAGGGGCTTTCATAATCTTTTCAAAAAGCGGTTTGCCATTATAAACATTAGAGATTTGGCACGGTTTGAAAAGGATAGCCTCGTCAACGTAGAAACTTTAATCACCTCTGGTCTGGCTAAAGGGCCCCACGCAGGCATTAAGTTGCTGGGAGAGGGCAAAATCAACTATCCCCTAACCTTGAAAGTACATTCTTACAGTAAAACTGCTAAAGAAAAGATCGAGGCTGCAGGAGGAAAGGTAGAGACTGTTTAAGATATGATTGGTGGTTTCCAAAATATCCCTAAAATTCCGGAGTTGAGAAAACGTATCATCATTACCTTTTTGCTGCTGGCAGTGTATCGGATTGGTGTACATGTTCCCACTCCAGGAATAGACACCCAAGCCCTTGTTTCCTTTTTTGAACAAGCCAAAGATACTCTCTTTGGACTTTTTGACATGTTTTCCGGGGGTGCTCTTCAACAATTATCGGTATTTGCCTTAGGCATTATGCCTTACATTAGTGCGTCCATCATCTTTCAACTCTTAACCGTTGTAATCCCTTACCTGGAGAAACTCTCCAAAGAGGGAGAAGCTGGACGTAAAAAGATTACGCAGTACACTCGCTATGCAACCGTTGTGTTAAGCGTCATTCAGGGTCTTGGAATAAGCATCACCCTCGAGAAGATGGTTGGCCCTGGCGGAGAAAGTGTGGTCTTCGATCCCGGCTGGTCCTTTAGATTAATGACCATCATCACACTCACTGCGGGAACTGCATTTATTATGTGGCTGGGAGAGCAGATAACCGAACGAGGAATAGGAAACGGGATTTCCCTTATCATCTTTGCCGGCATTGTGGCTGGTATCCCTTCGGCTTTTGGCAATACTCTGAGGCTTTATAGAACGGGTGAAATGAGCCCGCTTTTTATTCTTCTCATCTTTGCCTTGATGATTGCAGTAGTAGGCATCATCGTTTTTGCCGAGCAAGGGCAGCGTCGTATCCCGGTACAATATGCAAAGAGGGTTGTGGGCAGGAAGATGTATGGTGGGCAGAGTACACATTTGCCTCTTAAAATTAATATGGCTGGGGTAATACCTCCCATTTTTGCCTCCTCTATCCTGATGTTTCCTTTAACTATTACAAATTTCGTGCCCAAGGATACCTTAGAAGCATATCCCTGGATTAATGCTATACTGGGCAGCTTGGGGCCAGCTACTATTTTATATAATCTTCTTTATGTAACTTTCATTGTTTTCTTTTGCTATTTTTACACTGCTGTAATCTTTAATCCTGTTGATGTAGCCGACAACATGAAGAAATACGGTGGTTATATTCCTGGAATTAGGCCCGGCAAAAAAACCTCTGATTACATAGACAGGGTGTTAACCCGTATTACCCTGGGTGGAGCCCTTTACGTAGCTGCTGTATGCGTCTTACCCTCCATACTCATTTACAAGCTTAATATACCTTTCTATTTCGGGGGTACAGCCTTGCTTATCGTAGTGGGAGTTGCTATGGATACGGTTTCTCAAATGGAATCTCATATGCTGTCCCGTCACTATGAAGGGTTTTTAAAAAAAGGACAATTAAAGGGACGTCGCTAGATGTCGTTCCTTGTTCAAGCTAAATTCTTTTACAAGAAAGAGGTGGTTAGACACTCATGAATTTGATACTCCTTGGTCCTCCTGGTTGTGGGAAGGGAACACAGGCAAAGATTCTGATTGACACCTACCACATTCCGCAAATATCAACTGGTGATATTTTGAGGGAAGCCATCAAAAAGGAATCTCCTCTGGGTATTGAAGCAAAAACGCATATGGATCAAGGGTCACTGGTCCCAGACCACTTGGTAATAAAGATTATAGAAGAACGTCTCAAGCAGACAGACTGCAACCGGGGCTTTATTTTAGATGGATTTCCTCGAACAGTTGCTCAGGCAGAGGCTTTGGACACTACGCTATCTGAAATGGGGTCTAAACTTGAGTACGTATTCAGCATAGAAGTTGATGATGAAGAACTTATAAGAAGACTCACCGGAAGGAGGGTCTGCAGGAAGTGTGGGGAAAGTTATCACATAGAATTTAACCCGCCAAGACAGGATGGCCTGTGCGACTCCTGTCAAGGGGAACTCTACCAGAGGGATGATGACAAGGAAGAGACCATCAGAAACCGGTTGAAAGTATATCAGGATCAAACCTCACCACTTATCAGTTTTTATCAAAGAAAGGATGTCTTGCATTCCATCGATGGGATTGGAAGCATAGAGGAAATAAAAAAAAGGCTTCTAAATATTATCAATACTTAAACACTATTTGTCATACATTATTTTAAAAACTGTACTCCGAATAAAAAATGGCTAAAGAAGAATCCTTTGAGGTTGAAGGCAGCGTTTTAGAATCATTGCCCAATGCAATGTTCAAAGTGGAACTCGACAATGGACACAAGGTTCTTGCTCATATATCTGGCAAGATGAGAATGCATTTCATCAAAATACTCCCCGGCGACAGTGTTACTGTTCAATTTTCTCCTTACGATCTAAACCGGGGAAGAATCATACACCGCAAAAAGTAACGGGTTGAAACAGGAGAACAGCTTTGAAAGTCAGATCTTCAGTAAAAAAGATATGCAGCAAATGCAAAATTATCAAACGCAAAGGGGTGGTCAGGGTCATTTGTGAAAGGCCAAAACACAAACAAAGACAGGGTTAAGCAGAAAAGAGGAGACTAAAAAGTGGCACGTATTGCGGGGGTTGATCTTCCTAAAAACAAAAACATTGAGATTGCGTTAACTTATATCCATGGTATTGGAAGGTCAAGTTCAAAGAACATTTTAAAACAACTTGAAATTGATCCCAAAAGGAAATCGGGTCAGCTAGACGATCAAGAGGTGGCACGAATAAGAGAAGTAATTGACAATACCTGTAAAGTTGAGGGTGATTTAAGAAGAGAGCTATCCATGAACATCAAGCGATTGATGGATCTGGGCACATACAGGGGGTTGCGCCACAGGAAATCTCTGCCACTCAGGGGGCAGAGGACTTCCACCAATGCAAGGACCAGAAAAGGACCCCGGCGCAGAATGGTGGGAAGAAAAAGCAAGGCTTCTTAAAACATTGATAGGAGACTAGATGGCTGAAGGAAAGAAAAAGGTTTTCAAAAAAAAGAGAGAGAAAAAAAACATACAGGATGGCATTGCTCACATTCAATCCACGTTTAACAATACCATTGTTACCATAACTGATATGGGTGGTAATGTTATTGCTTGGTCCAGTGCAGGAGCCAAAGGGTTTAAAGGCTCCAGAAAAAGCACGCCCTATGCTGCTCAACAAGCAGCGGAAGATGCAGCAAAAAAGGCCATGGTACATGGTCTAAAGAATCTCGAGGTTTACGTTAAGGGCCCAGGAGCGGGAAGAGAGGCAGCACTACGTTCTCTTCAGTCGATGGGACTGAACATAAAGTTGATTCGCGATGTTACACCAATTCCCCACAATGGGTGCAGACAACCCAAAAGGAGAAGGGTGTAAACGAGGAGGATGAATTGGCAAGATACTTAGGTCCATCATGTAGGCGGTGTCGCAGAGAAGGCTTAAAGCTTTTCCTCAAGGGAGAGCGCTGTTATACAGATAGGTGTGCAGTTGAAAGGAGAAACTATGCTCCAGGGCAGCACGGCCGTCTGCGTCGCAAGTTTTCCGACTTTGGTAATCAGTTAAGGGAAAAACAAAAAGTCAAAAGAATCTACGGCATTCTGGAGAAACAGTGCCGGGGGTATTTTAGGAAGGCCTCTCGTCAGAGAGGTGCAACGGGGGAGAACTTCCTGGTTCTTCTTGAAAGGAGATTTGATAATGTGGTTTTTCGATTGGGCTTTGCTAACACTCGAAACGAAGCAAGACAATTGATAAGCCACCGACACTTCCTCGTAAACAGCAAACTGGTAGATATACCCTCCTACCTGCTTAAATCTGGTGATACCATTGAACCAAAGGAGAAAAGCAGAAAGGTTGCCCGAATTATTGAATCCCTTGAATCTGTTGAAAGGAGAGGGGTACCACGCTGGCTGGAATTGGACAAGCAGCATTTCAAGGGAAAGCTTTCAGACCTCCCCGCAAGAGAAGATATCACCATTCCTATACAGGAGCAGTTAATCGTAGAACTTTTAAGCAGACAAATTTAACCTATTAAACCTGTTTCATGAAGAGGTCTAAAAATGCACAGGAACTGGCAGAATTTAATAAAACCCAAGAGATTAGAGCCTGAGGAAGAAACATTAACAGATCTCTATGGCAAATTTACTGCGGAACCTCTAGAACGAGGATTTGGCATCACCATAGGAAATTCGTTGCGCAGGATTCTACTTTCTTCAATTCAGGGTTCTGCCATCACGTCTGTAAGGATTAAGGGTATCCTTCACGAATTTTCAACCATCCCTGGGGTCAAAGAGGATGTAACAGATATCATTCTAAACTTAAAAGAGATTCGGCTGAAACTATTCTCAGAAGGTCCTGAGGTAATCAAAATAAAAGGGCAGAAAGAAGGTGAGATACAGGCTAAGGACATTATTACTACCAATAACATCGAAATTTTAAACCCTGACCTACACATTGCCACACTTTCAAAAGACACCGAGCTAGACATGGAACTGGTGGTCAGGCGGGGCAAAGGATACGTCCCTGCCGAAAACAATAAAGAAGATGGTCAACCAGTAGGAACCATTCCTATCGATGCGATCTTTTCCCCCATAAGAAAGGTCAATTATAATATAACACATGCCCGAGTAGGTCAAATAACAGATTATGACAGGCTGATCTTAGAGGTTTGGACAGATGGAAGTGTGCGACCAGATGATGCGATAGCTTATGCGGCCCGTATTTTTCAGGACCAATTAACTGGTTTTATTAATTTTGAAGAAGAACCTATTTCCATGGGGCCCGAACCCGTTGAGGACAAACCCAAATTTAATGAAAACCTCTACCGAAGCATCGAAGAGCTAGAACTCTCCGTTCGTTCCTCTAACTGCCTGAAAAACGCCAACATCAAATATATATGGGAGTTAGTACAAAAGACAGAAGCTGAAATGCTTAAGACTAAAAACTTTGGCAGGAAGTCACTCAATGAAATAAAGGAAATCTTAAACGAAATGGGACTCAGCTTAGGAATGAAACTAGAAAGTTTTCCTCCAGCCGTGGAAAAGGAAGAAGAAAAGAAGAAAGAAAAAAAGAAGTAAATTACCACCCGTAAAATGGGTGGCTTTGTTTCACCCGGACGGGTGAAACAAAGGAAGCACGGAAGTGCTGCAGTTTCCTTTTGCGACCCCGTGCAAAGCACGGGGGTTTCAAAGCAAACAATAAAAAAGGACGCATAAAATAAT
>WTBG01000250.1 GCA_013139225.1 Deltaproteobacteria bacterium | reverse complement strand
GGGTACGAGCTCCGGAATTTTCTATCTGGTAAGCAATCTCCCTCTCCTGATACATGGGATTGGCAGGAACAGCAACAGCCCCTATTCTAAAAATACTATAGAAAGCTATAACCATTTGAGGGCAGTTCGGTAGGAGTAAAGCTACACGGTCACCTTCTTTGATACCGATATTGAATAGTCCACTTGCAAATCTATCTACCAGGTTATCAAGTTCCTGGTAACTAATACTGTTTCCACCGAAGATGAGCGCCGTATTTTCAGGATAGTTTCGCGAGGTATTTCTGAGCATTTCATCGATGGCTATTTTAGGATACTGCAAAGTACCCGGTACACCATTGGTGTAATGTTTTTTCCAGGGTTTTTCCACTACTCTGCTCCCCTTCTTTTTTCACATAATTCATATGGTTCTAGGATTTTTAATATTAGAATTGTGCATACAATTTGTCAAACAAAAATGCACATGCGGGCTCTGTTCATATTTAACTTATTTCACTTTTCGTTTGACCTCATACATTATGCTGATATGATGTCTTCTCTAAAGAAACTGCTTATAAATAACTTCACATTTCACTTTGCCATTGCGAGAAGTCCGGAGGCCGTTGAATCAATCCCTTAATAAGGTTTGGAACAAACTCAGCAATCTCATGAAGAAACATTCCATATGAATAAAAAATATATTCACTTAATATTTCTTTCAGCTGTTTTATTGATACTCAGCTTTCCTAACATTAATCAGTCTTACCTGGCCTGGGTTTCCTTGATTCCCATTCTTTATGCTGTGGAAGGGAAAAGTATTTATAGAACTTTCTCTTTAGGATGGCTTTGTGGATTTATTTTCTACATTGGTCTCATTTACTGGATTGTGGTTGTAACTACTACTTATGGCAAACTAGTCTATCCCCTGGGAATACTGGTTATGCTTTTACTGGTAAGCTATCTGAGTATATTTTTTGGTCTTAGCTTTGCAATTTCAAGGTTTATTGAAGAAAAAACCACATTCAAATTGCCAATCATACTTCCTTTCGTCTGGGTCACGATGGAATATCTAAGAACTTTTTTGTTTACTGGTTTTCCCTGGGAGAACCTGGGATATTCCCAATACCAATCACTTTCACTGGTTCAATTCGCAGACATCACAGGAGTTTATGGAATAAGTTTTTTAATTGTTTGTGTAAATACAACTTTATACCTATTGTTAAGAAGTCTATCCAATAAGAAAATTCCCTGCAAAGAAATTATTTTCACAGTTCTTCTTGTAACAATAGCTGTCATTTATGGTAGCTGGCGTATCGTTGAAATTAAAAAACTTACAGAGTCATCAGCAAGTATGAAAGCAGGATTAATACAGGGAAACGTCGACCAGGGAATAAAGTGGAATAAGGCTTTTAGAAAAAAAACCATAACAACACATCAACAGTTGAGCATTAAGGCACTACAGGATGGAGCAAGACTCATTATCTGGCCAGAATCATCTACTCCCTTTTATTTTCAATCTGAATTGGATTACCAAAATCTAATCTTCGAAATCATCAATGATAAAGACACCTATCTTTTATTAGGCAGTCCTTCTTATGAATTACAGGATGGGAAATATCGCAATTTCAATAGTGCTTTTTTGCTATCTCCTTCAAATAGGGTTATAGGGAGATACGACAAGATTCATCTTGTCCCTTATGGAGAATATGTTCCTTTAAAAAAGTTTTTCCCTTTTATTTATAAGATGGTGGAAGGAATAGGTGCTTTTTATCCAGGCCAGAATATATCACTTCTCAACTTGCCAGAAGCTTCCTTTGGTGTTCTTATCTGTTATGAGGTTATTTTCCCCGATCTCACCAGAAGGTTTGTCAAGAAAGGAGCTCTATTTCTGGTTAACATTACCAATGATGCATGGTTTGGTAAAACCAGTGCTCCTTACCAGCATCTTTCCATGGCTGTCTTCAGAGCCATTGAGAACAGAAGATTTATTGCAAGAGCTGCTAATACAGGAATCAGTGCATTCATCGATGCAACAGGAGAGATAAAATCTCCAAGCAAGCTCTTTACTGAATCACTAATAACTGGTAAAATAGGTCTATTGACTATCCCAACATTTTACACCAATTATGGAGATGTCTTTGCCCTGTTATCTGCACTTCTTTCTGTGGCATTATTCTCTATTGCTATGCTAAGGAAGATCAGGGGGTAACACGCATCGTGCATCATGAATCCAACATCATGTAAGGAGGTACACATGACATTCAATGAACTTCAAACATATATAAAAGAAGTAGGAGAAAGGATCATTAATCTAAGGGGTTATCTTTGAAGTTGCTGACAAAGAGCAGCAATTACAAAAAATCGAAAAGAAAATTGAACAGCCTGATTTCTGGGAAGACAACCTCGAAGCTCGCAGGTTTTTAAAGGAGAGGAAATTAATCAGGGATACTGTTGATGGGTGGACACAACTAAAGCAACAGCTGGAAGAAAACAATGTTTTACTTGAACTCGCTATTGACGAAAATGACGAAGAAGTAAAAAATGAGATTGAATCCAATCTCGAGAAGATAGTGCAAGAAGTCGAAGGCATTGAATTCCGGCACATGCTTAATGGAGAACATGACATCAATAATGCTTTTGTCAACATCAACTCTGGTGCTGGGGGAACAGAGGCTCAGGATTGGACAGAAATGCTGCTCAGGATGTATCTAAGATGGGCAGAAAAAAAGAGCTTTAAAACAGAAATTATCGAAATCTTAACGGGTGACGAAGCAGGTATCAAAAACGTAACCTTTTCAGTTGTTGGTGATTACAGTTATGGCTATCTAAAAGCAGAAGTGGGCATTCATCGCCTTGTGCGCATCTCTCCTTTTGATGCAGGTAAACGTCGTCACACCTCATTTGCGTCGATTTTTGTCTATCCAGACATTGAAGATGAAATCGTAATTGAAATCGATGAATCTGACTTGCGAATCGATACCTACCGCGCAAGTGGTGCTGGAGGACAACATGTAAACAAAACTGATTCTGCTGTGAGAATTACTCATTTGCCAACAGGTATTGTGGCACAATGCCAGAATGAGAGATCCCAGCATAAAAATAAGGATATGGCTATGAAGGTATTAAAGGCCAGATTATACGAGCATGAACAGAAGGAACAAGCAAAAAAAATGGAAAAACTCCACAGCGATAAGAAGCAGATTTCCTGGGGAAGCCAGATACGCTCCTATATTATGCAGCCTTACCGAATGGTCAAAGATCACAGAACTAACAAAGAAACAGGAAACGTCGAAGCTGTCCTCGGCGGCGATATTGATGGATTTATCAAGGAGTATTTGATAAGCCAGTAGGTATCTTTCATTTCAAAATGTGAAGTTTACAAAACAGCACAACGGAATAATAGGAGATAATAATGTAAAGATAATTTTGTTACTTAAATAAACTATTGCAATCATTAAATCATATATCTGAATACTATCTTTATGAACACTTACTTAATAATTATTCTTTCTATTATAATTGTTGATTATATTTTAGACATTGTAGTCGATACCCTCAATGTCAAGCAAACTAAAACCGATTTGCCTGAAGAATTTGAAGGTTACTACGATGCCGAGAAATATAAGAAAGCGCAAAATTATCTTAAAGAAAATACACGATTTGGAATAATTGTTGACTCAATCACTACTCCCATCACAGTAGCTTTTATTCTGATCGGCGGGTTCAATTATGTTGACCAGATTGCGAGAGGCTTCCAAATAAGCTCTATTCCTACAGGACTCATTTTTGCCGGCATTTTAATGCTTGCCTCCCAAATACTTTCCATCCCCTTTTCAATCTACAGCACTTTTGTCATTGAGGAAAAATACGGGTTCAATCTCACCACTGCAAAAACCTTTATCCTGGATATAATAAAAAGCTGGTTTTTAACAGCGATTATTGGTGGAATTATTTTCGCGGTCATTTTGTGGTTTTTTGATAGAACAGGTAATATGGCCTGGGTATATTGCTGGATTGTCGTAGTTATCTTTCAAATAGTGCTCACATTTATTGCCCCTGTTGTAATCCTACCACTTTTCAACAAGTTCTTCCCTCTGGAAGACGGCGAGCTCAAGACGTCCATTGAAAGCTATGCTAAATCACAAGATTTTAAGCTGAAAGGCGTTTTCAAAATGGACGCCTCTAAACGATCAACTAAATCAAACGCCTTCTTCACAGGATTTGGGAAATACCGAAGGATTGTTTTATTTGACACCCTCATAAAGAAACATACAGTAGATGAGCTAGTTTCCATCCTTGCACATGAAATGGGACACTATAAGAAGAAGCACATTCTTAAATCAATTATTATCTCAATTATGACAACTGGTTTGATGTTTTTCATTCTTTCCCTTTTCATAAACAACGAGGGGTTATTTCAAGCATTTAAAATGGAAAACACTTCAATATACGCAAGCTTATTCTTCTTTGCTTTTCTCTATTCACCTATCAACATGTTTATTTC
The DNA here is from genome assembly GCA_013139225.1 of Deltaproteobacteria bacterium. Lineage (GTDB taxonomy): Bacteria > Desulfobacterota > WTBG01 > WTBG01 > WTBG01 > WTBG01. The sequence goes on along the minus strand of WTBG01000250.1, from coordinate 1,662 downwards.
AATCCTTAGCAACATCCTTTCCAGAAAGCATGAATATGAAGCTGATACGTATGCATCTGAAACATACGGAAAATTCGAATCAATGATTTCAGCATTAAAGAAACTGACAGTTGATAACCTCTCCAATTTAACACCTCACCCGCTTAAAGTATTTTTAAGCTACAGCCATCCTCCCGTTCTAGAAAGAATTCAATCCCTGAGAAAAATGAATTGCCGGGAATAATAAAAAGAATTATACAGGATCACTTGGATTACTTTGTATGCAGCTTATATATTTAAGGTTCTTCCGTAAAAATGCTGAAAAGATATATTAATCCCAAATTAGAAATCTTAAAGCACGAAACAAATTCGAATAATCAAAATTCAAATGACAAAAACAAGAAGTTTTGAACATTTGAAAATTTAAATTTGTTTAAGATTTCTGATTTCGTTCTTCGGATTTTGAGTCTTAACACCCTAGGAAATTAAAGTTAATCTTTCAACTTAAACACGAAGATGGATATTTGATTAAGGGACAGGTATATGGCAACAATCAAAGGGGTTATATTTGACCTTGACGGAACCTTAATAGACTCGCTTGTGGCATATTCTATGGCATTTAACAAGACTGTCAAACGATACAATTTGCAACCAATTGACATAAGAGAGCTAACTGACTTTCTAAATCAATTTCTTTCTCTGGAGGAGGTGTTAAAAAAACTCTATCCCACCCTCAATCATGGGGACATTCAAGAGTTCCTGGTAGAGATGAAAAATGAATTTATTGCCCTTTCTAAAGATTACATAACATTGAAACCCCATGCCAGAGAAGTATTACTTTCCTTGAAAGATCAGGGGATGAAAATCGGTATTGCCACGGGAAGGATGTCCAAAGGTGATGGAAAATGGAGGGAACTGAAGAACCTGAAGATTGACAGTTTTTTTGATACTGTTGTAACTGCAGGTGAGACAAAACCCAAGCCAGATCCTGCTTCCCTTATCAGATGCGTTAAAGAATTGGGTCTTTCGATGGATGAATGCGTTTTTGTGGGTGACTCAAGGGCAGATGTCATTGCAGGCAGAAGCGCTGGAATACAGATAATTGCTGTTCCTACTGGTGTTGCCAGCAGAGATCAATTGCTAGAAGAAGTGCCTGATTTTCTAATTGATTCTCTCTCACAACTTCCCACATACATAAAAAGTATCTCTCATGGTTAGCATTTTAGTCTTGCAATTTATCTAGTATCCATTAAATAACATCGAGTATAACATAATCTTTTCAATTGCCTTCAACCTTCTCTCTACATTGAATTTCTTGCGACACAAACCACAGTGATCAACAAGCTCTTAATGCTCTCTCTGATTACAATCATGATGACGTCATTAATCTCGCTAGGCTGGATAAAAAATGGGAGGTTTTAAAAACACATAATTCCGACAGATTAATTCCAAGTTTCTCTTAAATCTGAAACCTCTATAATTGCAATGTGGACTAATTTTTTGAGTTGATATTTGATTTCGTAACGCTGAATACTATTTCGGATACTAAATACTCACGTTTATGGTAGTAGTGTAAACTGGAAGTCTGAGAATTGGGAAGGGGTTTGGATACAAGATATTGGGGTAACGCCAAAGCTCACCGGCGACTATGGAGCGTAGAGGAGTTGAGTTCCGTTCCGTGTG
>WTBG01000324.1 GCA_013139225.1 Deltaproteobacteria bacterium | reverse complement strand
TCAACCCAGCTATAATGACAGATAGCACATTCTTTAGCAGAATCTGGTTGTAACGATGTAGTTGTAGTTGCAGCCTGTGAGGATGAAACTGTTACAAATAGCAGGAGAATCTGTATGGTATGTAATGTCTTTTTTCTAAGTAACATTTTCATATACTGATTATTGGTTTGCAAGAAATGTTTAATAATGGAATTTGGTAACTAAGAGTTGCATTATATAAGTGAAAGACTTAAATAAGTTGGCATTCAATAGCCTGTCATTGCGAGCGATAGCGAAGCAATCTCATGGGATTGCTTCGTCGCTGGAGCTCCTCGCAATGACATTTTGTTTTTGTCATTCACAATAATCCGCAATTCCTCAATCCCTAAATTCCCCAATCCCTAAATTCACATCTTTCACTGATTTCACACATCGAAATCCTATGTTAAAACTTCCAATGTCAGGATAGATTTTATGCCGATTGGAAACCTGCAAAGCTGATTCATTGTTAAACCAGGCACCACCTCTTACAACCTTTCTTTCAGCAAACATGGGCCCGCGGGGATTTTTCCTGGGAGTTGTCTTATAGTAATCCTTGCTGTACCAATCCTGGCACCATTCCCAAACATTACCTGCTATATCATAGAGACCATATCCATTAGGTTCATAGCTTTTTACCAGAGTTGTTCCGAAAGAATTATAATTTGCCTTTTCACGAGTTATCTCATCCCCCCATGGATATTTATCTCCAATCAGTCCGCTACGTGCTGCCTTTTCCCACTCTGCTTCGGTAGGAAGTCTTTTGCCCGCCCACTTAGCACAGGCTGTAGCATCATACCAGTTTACTCCTACCACAGGGTCGTCTGGTCTGTCATATTCCGGATTCCATAACTGATTAGGAGAATAGCCTGTTTCCTTCAAGAAACGGCCATAACGTGTGCATGTTACTTCTGCAACGTCTATGTAAAATGCATTGACATATACGTTATGTACAGGCCGTTCGTCCTCATTCCTAGCCTCGTTCCCCATGCTGAACGTTCCGGCAGGTATAAGAACCATTGTCTCAGGATCTTTTTCGATGACTAACTTTGTTGGGGCAAGGCTTGGTTCTAGAAAGTTATCTGAATTCTCATTATGTGAGGGAGAAGTCTGACAACCAAGGGTAGTTATAATTAGAAATGTTATTATAAATAAAGAGTTGGACAATTTCCCTTTCTCATTGACTGTTTCTCATTTGAATTGGCGTTCTGGTTACAAACAGCAGACTGCTAATCCTTACTTCTAGGTGTTTAGTACAGTATTTGATAATAAAGAATGGAGTAAATGTCAAGCGTATGATTCAGAAGACTGTGATTATTCCCAGCGAAGCTCAAATGTTCTGAATTCAAAAAAAAGCGTTCTGACACTGTGGATTTGTGTTTTGGTCATTGATATTTGGACCATTTGAGTTTGTTTCGAGTTTCGATATTCTAATTTCGGATTTCCCCGTCTCTGACAAGTGGATTATCTGTAAACTTTTTGACGATATTTCATTTTGCCAATTTAGTATGCAGAATTTATGAGGCGGGGTACTATTTCTTCCGTCCTTTGAGAAAATGGAAATTCAAATACTTGTAAATGGCTTCCTCTCCATGACAACTTGCACAGAAAGTAGAGGCAATACCTTTTCGCAAGAAACTGTTTTTTGGATTTCCTTCTCTTTTTTCCCCTGGTCCTCTCTTGGGAAGGTGAGTATCCCATAGGTGATCATCATGGCAGGTAGTGCAGACGATGTTTCCTTCGGTAGATTTTTTGCCCTCATCAGTAAAAAGGGGGAATCTACGGATGAACTTCTCGTAGTGTTCCTGTTCCATTAAATCAGATTTCTCTTGCAATATAGCCATATATATTTTGCTGGGATGAAGTCCGTACTCAGGAATTTTTGCTTGAGCACACTCACCTGCCATATGACAGCTGGTACAAAGTCCTATCATGATGTTATCCGGCGAAGTGAATTCTTCCTTCCAGTTTGCAATCGCAGAAGGTCCCAGATCTCTACCCCAGATGAAGGGTTGGTATAAGGCGTTATGGACAGCATGGCACTGCTCACACAGCCCAGATTCATTGGGAAGTAAATCCTGCTTATTTTTTTCATCAGGTGCCGTTACTTGAAGGTCATGGTCAGTTCCCTCAATGTAACTTTGGCTTTGGTGGCACTCAGAGCAAAGTGGGGAATTCCCAGAACTCACGATGCGCAGGAAACTATCGGATGGGGTTCCATCCTCACCTTTTTTGTCAGGATCACCCGGGTCCCACTGGTGAGGGTCATGGCAGGTTGAACAAAAAATCGTTCCTTGCTGATCTTGTTTGCCATCAGGTGAAAATAGTGGAAGTATCCCCGAAGGATTTTGCACACTCACATCAAGAGGACGAAAATGTTTTCCAATCTGTTTCTCTTCAGCGCAGCTTCCTTCGCTGTGGCATTCAAGGCAAAGCTGAGACATGATTGTTTCATTTCCTTCCTCTAGCTTCCTTCCCCACATGAAGGAAGTTGCTCCCCCATGAGCCAAATGACAGGTACCGCATATTCCCGATTCTTCGGGTAGTTGACCGAGCGTATTTTTTTCATCAGGTGCAGTTTGAGAAAGATCGTGGTCGGTTCCCCCGATGGATGCTTCTCCTTTGTGACACTTAAGGCAAAGAGCTGATTGATGATTTGTTGCTCGCAGGAAGCTATTCGTGATATCCGCTTTAGCATTATTATAGCCTCTATTATCTGGATCAAGAGGGTCCCACTGGTGGGTGTTATGACAACTGGAACAGTAGATCGCACCTTGCGTGTCTCTCCTCCCTTTTGAGGTATAGAGGGGCAGTGCCATCGGTTCTCTAAATGTTTCGGATGCTATCCCCATCGTGTGGCTTGATTCGGGCATGGGTACTTCTTCGCCACATTCTCCCTCTGAATGACAGCTTTGGCATATTCCCACCATAGGATCTTCCTGTCCCTCCCATTGCCTTGCCCACATAAAGGGTCCCGTTCCCTGATGGGTAAGATGACAGATACTACAAGGACCGGTATCTTTGGCTTTTCGTTTAAGGATATTCTTCTCCTTTGGTGCCATAAGCTTCAGGTCATGTTTCGTTTTCTCAATACTTTTTTGTATTTTGTGGCATTGCAAGCAGAGTGAGTCTTTTTCATTCACGTCAGCAAGAAGAGCCTCTTGATCAACTGCGTTATGTGGTGTGTGACATGTACGACAGACCACCTCTCCCCTCGTGCCTTTAACCACAGGGGTGCCGTTGCTCCAGGAATTTGGAATAGAGGCAGTAACCGGCTCGATGTCGACTGAGTGGGAGTATGGTTTAAGCCTTTTATCTTTTTTGAGACTTGGGTGTTTCCCAT
>WTBG01000286.1 GCA_013139225.1 Deltaproteobacteria bacterium | reverse complement strand
AACCATAAAGAATGATGCGGGCCATCGATCGTATCTCTTCTTCTTTGATCGCTTCAATCAAGCTCTTTACACCGTCAATGTTTCCCTGGCAGAGGAGAATAAGTGCATGAGGGGAAAACTTCTTCATCTCTTGAATAAACAAAGCGTTTTTAACATTAATCCCCACATGGAGTACTTCAAAGCCAGCCGCAAAGAATTTAGAAAGGGCTCTATACCTTTTTGCTTTCCCTGATCCACTTTTAAACACACCGGTTAAGATTTTCCCTTTTACAGAAGGTGCATCATTTAAAGGGGTAAAAGAAACTTTCTCCATTCAGTTTTTACCTAGTTTTTTAGAACAATTTTAGATGAATAAAAAATGTCTTTAGCTTAAGAACCCTCTCAGCTCCTGGATATTGTTCATCTTCCTTAATTTTATTAAGGCAGATTTTTCTATCTGTCTTATTCTCTCCCTGCTTAGGCTAAATTTTCGACCAATTTCTTGCAAGGAGTGCTCACAATGTTTCCCATTGATACCAAATCGAAGTTTGATAACCTCACTTTCGCGAGGAGAAAGATCATCCAGAACAGAATCTACTTTCTCCTTCAAATCAGATTGATTAACCAATCCCAAAACGGATTCGCAATTACAGCTTCCCCACTTCATCTCATTTGGGAACAGGCTGAAATCCTCCAGATGCAGGGGAACCTTGAAGGCACGGTTTATCTCAACAACATGATCGATACTAACCTTCATCTCACTGGCTAATTCCTTAAGGGTTGCTTCTCTACCCTTTTCTTGCGACACCTTCTTCGCTGCATCGAGATAGTGTTTCTGTTTATCAAAAACATATATGGGAACCCTCATGGTCCTCGACTGGTTATGGATAGCCCTTATAATGGATTGTCTAACCCACCAAATAGCATAAGAGATGAACCGGTTGCCTCTACGATAATCAAACGTATCAACTGCCCTTATTAATCCCTGATTCCCTTCCTGAATCAAGTCGGAGATATCCATTCCCCGGTTGCTATATTTTTTTGCCAGATGGATCACCAAGAACAGATTGGATTTAATCAACTCATTCTTTGCCTTCCTTATCCATTGCAAATTATCATGGGTGTTGTTCAAAATGGCCTCAAGGTCTTTTCTGGTCTTTCCCCAACTGTTTATCTTCTTTCCCTCTTCTGTTACTTCCGTTTCTACTTGATGGAGTGCTCGTTCCACCTTTTTACCGTCAAGTTTAATTTGAGATATGAGTTTTGAGATTTCTACCTCGCCTTTCTCTTTTGTTTCTCTCCAATCCGCCAGATTGGGAATTTTTCCCCGGCTTTTACTGAGCACAGATTTTATCCTCTCCAATTCTTTTTTTAATGCATGGACTTTCTCGAACCGAAGCAATATGCCTTTCAACCTGTAGCTCCCATCATTAGAAAAACAATAGTTAATAGAACATTTGTTGTGCAGACCCTCTTTGATAACCACCAGGTTGCTTCTCAATTTGAGTTGGTTCTCTATTAAATCAAACCATTTTGTTATAGAACCTTCAATCTCCCTCTCATTTTGTTTTATCTCTTTACATAAACTCTTCTCAGTCTCAGCTGACAAGAGTGTTATACCTTTCAACTGTCTGGTATAAATAGCTACGACATCATTATCTGTTTTTCCAGAGACAAAGGTATCTTTCCCCAGTCCTTTACCCAAAGTGGGGGCTCTTTCTTTAATAAAGCAGGGTTTAAACTCCTGATTCGCTTCTGTTTTTGCCAGTGTTTCTGACGCTCTAGTACGATTCATATAAACACCTCGGAAATCTTACACCTTATTAAAATTAGTATAGTCAATAATTCCTATCCCTTTGCTGTATGCCAACTTTTTTTACTTATTATTAAATCAGCAATAACTATACCACCACATCTATATGTTTAACTATTTGAAATTTAGTACATTTTTTTGAAACAGGTTCTTAACCTGCGAATTTTGCGTGATGATTATTAATCATAGAGATGAATATTTGTCTTGATTGATTGGATAGACTGTGTTTAAATCATAATTACTTACCACAGAGATCGCAGAGATTAATTCTAGCAAAAAGAAAACAGTTTGTGGGAAGGTCCCTTGCTAAAAGTTTTTCATTAAAATGTGCACAGAGATTTACCATAAAAAAAGCTGTAATTTATTGATTTAATAAGTATTTTCTCTGTGCACCCCCATTAGACAGTAAACATCTAACGGGGTAAATCTGTGGTTAATTGCAAAATCTGGGTTAAATTCTATAAGCAAATTTTTAAGGTTGACGAAGAATGCCCGTAAAAGAACTACAAAAATATCAAACCATACTTAAAATAAACAATGCCATCATTAATCAAAGAACCCGTGATGGATTATTTCGCGAAATCACCAATGTGCTGGAACCCGTCTTTCACTTCGATCGAACCAGTATCCTGATCAATCAGCCTGGTGAAAACAGCTTCCATTACTTCTCTCCTGCCAGAGGGGTTCCCATCCCGGGGTTACCAACTGACAAACTTCCTATTATAAAGGGAACGGTTCCATATAGGGCGATGAGTGAGAAAAAGACCATCATCGTTGATATCCCCAAAGAAACTCAAGTGACTGAGAGGGAATCTCTGCTAGAAGCAGGGCTGGCCTGGATGATCTGCACTCCTCTAATTAACAGAGGGCTGGTAATAGGTTCTATACAGCTTTCCTATAAGGAACACTTCCCCCTTTCGAAGGATGAGATTGACTTGTTTGAAAAGGTTTCTCAACAGCTTGCCCTGGCAATTGACAATATGCTGGCTTATGAAAGACTGGAAAGTCTCAAAGATAAGCTGGTTGAGGAGAAATCTTACCTCAAAAAAGAGATAGACACTCTTGCAGAGCCAAAAGATATTATATATGCCAGCCCCTTAATGAGGCAGCTGATAGATGATGCGCTGAATGTAGCTTCAACCGATTCCACCGTTCTAATCACGGGAGAGACTGGAACCGGTAAGGACCTGGTGGCCAGGAACATCCACAAATCGAGTGAAAGAAGACACAACACGTTTATCAAAGTAAACTGTGCCGCCCTGGTTCC
>WTBG01000114.1 GCA_013139225.1 Deltaproteobacteria bacterium | reverse complement strand
TCTTGCTCCTGTGCTTCATTAGAATCTGTGCTTTTAAAATGATCGTACCGGTTGGCAGGTGCAACTTTCGATATTCGAAGTTTAAATGCTCTTTACTTCTTTCTATCACTTCTGTCTGGGGAGTGATCAGAGCCAGAGATTCGGTAACGTCCTTCATCTGCCTTCCCTGAGCACCGGAGTTCATAGCCAAAGCACCACCTATGGAACCAGGGATGCCACTTAAGAATTCCAAACCTGAAAGCCCTCTTCCTATACAAAACTTCAGGAGACTATTTAAGGATACACCAGCCTCTACCAGCACGCTTGTGTGATTCCGAGAGAGATTAAGCAATTTTATCCTTTTAAAACCAAGAGACAGTCTAATAGCAATACCCTTTAAACCACCATCCTTTATTAACAGGTTTGACCCTCTGCCTATGACGAAGTACGGTATGGCTTGAGTTTGGCTAAAGCAAATGACCTTTTGAAGCTCCATTACGTCTGAAGGATAAATCATTATGTCCGCAGGTCCACCCACTCTCAAAGAGGTATAACGGCTTAAGGGAACGTGGAATAATATCTTTCCCTTTATATCTTTGCTCAGTTCCTTAAATGCATTGCTCTGCATGGAAGAGTGCTCATCTTATTGCCTTAAATTTTGAAGCAATTGTTCTCCCAACTGCCAGATATTTCCTGCTCCTAGGGTAATGACTACATCTCCAGGTTGGAGCAATTTTGTAAGATATTCTACAGTTTCTTCCTTTTGGGGATGATAGTAGACATTTTTGTGCCCGTGTTCTCTTATCCCATGGCAAAGAGTTTCTACATTTACCCCGGGTAGAGGATCTTCACCTGCAGGATAAATGTCGGTAAGCAGGAGAAGATCTGCCTGGTTGAAAGCAGTTAGGAAATCCTTAAATAAATCCCTGGTTCTTGTGTAACGGTGGGGTTGAAAAACAACTACCAATCTTCCTTCCCAGATGTTTTTAGCAGTACTCAAGGTTGCCTTGATTTCTGTTGGGTGATGTCCATAATCATCAACCAGAGTGATTCCATTAGACTCTCCTTTAATTTGGAATCGTCTCTTAACGCCTTCGAAAGTCTTGAGAGCTTCTTTTGTCACGGAAAAATCCAGGTTTAGTTCCACTGCAGTGGCAATTGCCGCCAGTGCGTTGTAGACATTGTGGAGACCGGGCATCTTAAGTTCTACCTTGCCAAGTTCTTCGTTGTGGTAGTATACCCTGAAGATCATGGATAACCCCTTAACAGTAACCTCTCTGGCTTGCAAATCCGCTTGAGGAGTCAATCCATAGGTCAGGTATCGTTTTTCCAACAGGGGTATAAGATCTTGTATATATTCATTGTCCAGACAGATAATATTGAGCCCATAGAAGGGCACCTTGTTGGCAAACTGGATAAAGGCTCGCTTGATTTCCGTAATATTCTGGTAATAATCCAGGTGTTCAGGATCGATGTTTGTAATGATAGCAATGGTGGGGGAAAGCTTTAGGAAAGAACCGTCACTCTCATCTGCTTCGGCAACCATAAATTCTCCAGTGCCTAAAATTGCGTTAGTGTTAATAGTGTTGAGTATGCCACCATTAACCACTGTTGGGTTGATTCCTCCTCGATCAAGGATTATACCAATGAGGGAGGTGGTAGTGGTTTTTCCATGTGCACCTGCCACAGCAATTCCATATTTTAACCTCATCAATTCAGCAAGCATTTCAGCCCGTGGGATTACTGGAATAGCCCTGCTTCGTGCTGCGCTGACTTCAGGGTTGTCGGATTTGACTGCCGAGGAGGTAACGACTACATCAACATCCGTAATATGATTTTCACTGTGTCCCTGATAAATGGTTGCACCCAACTGATTAAGCCTCTCAGTGATTTCAGAAAGCTTGATATCAGATCCACTTACCTTGTAATCCAGATTGAGGAGTACCTCGGCAATGCCGCTCATTCCTGCTCCTCCTATTCCCACAAAATATATGTGTTTTATTCGTTGATACATTTATACCTGGGCTATAAGTTTATAACAGTGATCAACTATCTCCTGAGCAGCTTTTGGTCTTCCCAACTTGCCAGCGTTGTTTTCCATTTCGGATAAGTGCTCTGGGTGTTGGTAAAGGTTAAGTATAAGCTCGGCCAACCGCTTTCCTGTTATTTGCTCAGGATCAATCATTAGAGCTGCTTTTTGACTAACAACTGCCATAGCATTGAGATGCTGATGCTGATTAGCCGCCAGGGGGTAAGGAATGAGAATAGAAGCCCTGCGTTGAGCCATCAACTCAGCAAGTGTAGTTGCCCCAGCTCTGGAGATAACGAGGCTGGCTTGCTGGTAGGCATTGACTATCTGATCGATAAAAGTTGACACTTCAGCTGTAAATCCCTTGTTTTGGTAAGCCTCTTTGACCAGGTTGAGATCCTTTTCACCTGTTTGATGAATAATCTTTATCTTATCTCGGATTGGCAGTAAATCCTCCAGCGCATCTATCATGGCACAGTTGATCTGATGAGAACCAAGACTGCCTCCTAAAATCAGCAG
>WTBG01000010.1 GCA_013139225.1 Deltaproteobacteria bacterium | reverse complement strand
ATTGAAAAGAAAATGTCTGAAGGTGATTCACAAATCACACTGGAAAAAGTCAGATGTCTGGGGTGCTGTGACCTCTCACCGGCTGTAATGGTAGATGGGGAAGTGTATGGAGGGCCTGATGCCCAGGCTAAGGTTTCAGAAATTTTAGGAGAATAGAAGAGAGGGTTATATGAAAATAAAAAGACCAGAGGATCTTCAAAAGATAAAAAAAGAGAGAATCAAACTGCTCTCTCCAGCCAGGACCAGAATCACTGTCGGCTTAGCAACCTGTGGTTTAGCGAAAGGGGCTGGAAAGGTTTTTGAGGCCTTGAAATATGAGGTTAAAAAGAAGAAAGTTAAGGCTGATGTTGTAGCTGTAGGATGTAATGGTCTTTGCTATGCGGAACCCATTGTTGAGGTGGTTCGTTTAGGCAAACCACGCATTACGTATGGTGGTGTCAGCCTGGAAAAGCTTGGTGAGCTGGTACAATCCGTTAAGACGGGTGGCGTACTTAAAGACATGGTTCTCATGAGGCAGGATGAAACAACGCCGGCATTGGCAACCGAACCCATAAAATACGCCAAGGGGAAACTTGCGAAGGCGTATACGGGCATCAAGGAACACAGAAGGCTCAATTTTTATAAACGTCAGATGAAACTGGTGAGTGGAAATGCCGGCACCATAGATCCGGAAAGTATTGACGAGTATATTGCCTTAAACGGTTATGCATCTTTGGCTAAGGTCCTGAGCACCATGAGTTCGGAGGATGTTATAAAAGAGGTGACTGAATCAAAGCTCAGAGGTCGTGGTGGTGCTGGATTTCCCACGGGAGTCAAGTGGCAGACATGCCGCAATGCTGATGCTGATAAAAAATATGTCGTTTGTAACGGTAGTGAAGGTGATCCTGAGATTGGCATGCACCGAAGCTTTTTGGAATCGGATCCCCACCTCGTTATTGAGGGTATGCTCATCGCTGGCTATGCCATTGGTGCAGAGGAAGGATATATCTATTTAAATGACAGGTACCTGCTCGCTTTAGAGAGAATTGAATGTGCAATTAAACAGGCTGAAAAACTGGGTATTTTAGGAAAAAACATTATGGGATCTTCGTTTTCTTTTTCATTAAAGGTAAAGCGGGGAGGGGGCTCCTATGTGTGTGGAGAAGAAACCGCTCTTTTAAATGCCCTGGAAGGTTCATTCGGAGAGCCGAGACCGAGACCTCCTTTTCCCGCCGAGGAGGGACTTTACGGAAATCCCACAGTGATTAATAATCTTGAGACCCTGGCGAATGTTCCCTTAATCGGTTTAAAAGGAGGCAAGTGGTTTTCTAAGATTGGGACGGTTTCCAGCAAAGGAACCAAAATCGTAGCCCTTTCAGGCAATGTTGCTCAAACCTGTTGGGTTGAGGTTCCACTTGGCATGAGTATCAAAGAGATTATTGATACCTTTGGTAAGGGTACCACCCCTGGTAAAAAAATCAAGGCTTTTCAAACAGGGGGCCCTTCTGGTGGGGTGCTTCCTGCAAAATCACTTAACATGAAACTTGATTATGACCAATTGAACAAAGCAGGAAGCCTTCTTGGTTCAGGAGGTCTGCTGGTTATGGATGAAGATACGGATATGCTTGATATGGCTAAATTTTTCACAGATTTTTTTGCTGATGAATCCTGTGGTAAATGCAGCATCTGTAGAGAGGGTACCAAACGGTTGCAGGAGATTCTCGAGGATATTATGGATGGACAGGGAACAAAGGGACATATCAACTTAATCAAACGTATGGCTGCGGCAATGGCAGACACTTCAGCCTGTGCTTTTGGGAAAACGGCTGCCGTGCCAATTATCTCTGTGCTGAAACATTTTCCGAAAGAAATTGAAGGAAAGCTGATTGGAAAAAGAGCATAAATAAACTCGTTTGAAGCAAGTATAGGGGATGAAACCTATGATTACACTGAAGATCAATGGCAAAAAGATAAAGGCGAAGGAGGGATCAACCATTCTTGAGGCAGCTCGTGCCCATGGTATAGAGATTCCAACGCTCTGTTCGAATGAAGCTCTTAAACCTTATGGTGCCTGCCGTCTCTGTATTGTTTAAATACATAAAGACGGTAGCACATTTGTTGAAGCTTCATGCACCTATCCCGTAGCGGAAGGGGTTATCGTAAAAACCAATACGCCCCGGATTATTGAGGGGAGAAAGATGGTGGTTGAGCTCCATTTGGCTCGCTCGCCCAATGTGAAAATAATAAGCCAGCTCGCTCAAGAATATGGCATTTTAGAGAGTGCCAGGGAAATGGGAAAGGACAATGATTACTGTATCCTCTGTGGGCTGTGTGTTCGTGCCTGTAATGAAGTTGTTAAGGCTGGTGCCATACAGTTCGCGGGAAGTGGTGTGAATAAAGTTGTAGAGTCTCCTTTCAGTAAGACAGCAGAGGATTGCATTGCCTGTGGTTCCTGTGCCTTTATTTGTCCGACAGGTATTATCAAGAAAAACGATCTGTTATCAACGTTTCTTTGTTCTCCAGAAGGATGTGAGCCAACTGGGCCCAAGAGAGAAATTCTCAACTGGAAGGTAGAACAGAAGTTGAAAGAGTGTAAGAAATGTGGGAATCCCTATGCACCGGAGCAGCATCTCGAGAAGGTGAAGCAAGAACAGTATCTCCCCACCGAGTTTTTTGATATCTGTCCATCCTGTCGCCAGTATCCGGTTATTGATGAAGACAAGTGTCTGGGTTGTGGTGGTTGTATGGATAATTGTCCCTGTGGAGCGCTAGAGCTTGATGATAAGGGTGGTTACGATAAAAAGGCGCATGTGTATACCCAAAACTGTACTGCCTGCCATAGCTGTGAACTGGTTTGTCCGATGCAAGCCATTAGTTAGTGAATGATAAAAGCAAGAAGTAAGGAGGAATAATTATGGTGTATGATCTTGCC
>WTBG01000224.1 GCA_013139225.1 Deltaproteobacteria bacterium | reverse complement strand
ACCAATTACCATACCTTTAATATATAGTCCTGACGAGATTGAAGTAGTAGTTGAAGTTAAAATTGAAGTCGTAGGTGGCGGTAAGGGTATAGTTGTTGTTTCAGAAGCAGTTGTAGTAGTGGTGGGGTCTATACTAGTTGTGGTTGTTTCCATTGTGGTAGTGGTGCTTGTTATCAAAATCGTGGTGGTCGTTGAACTTTCACCAACTTCAAGCTCAAATTCTACTGCATCAAAACCAATCAGAGAAGAATTACAGACACATAGATTATAATCACACTCATATGTATAATCATAGTCTCTTATATCAAAGTTTTCTGTTATCCAGGAAATAGTAAAATATCCTCCATCTCCCCATTCTTCTCCCCAGCTATTTCTGCAAATCCAAGAACCTAACGTATCATCCCAACCTACTATAACCACCGAATGCAATCCATCATATGTGAAAAAGGTTGGTTCGTAAATTCCCCCTGTGTAATCGTAAAAGTCACTAAAAACTGCCATACCCACGGGAATGGGTCCTCGCATCACAGCTTCTTTAATTGCTTCTACTGATGGCAGATAGAAACTACCGAAGTATAAATTACCATAGCTATCTATAAACCGAACAAAATGGGTATATGCATAATCTAAAAAATTCCAATCTTCAATCTTAGTCAGCATTCCATTACTGCATCTATTTAAACAATCAATTTCTACTCCAACATATGGAAAACATTCCTCACTGACAACCCCATATTGTTTGACATACTCACAAACTCTATCAAAAGTATTTCCGTCACATCCTCCATAATCATGTCCTCTGGGCCCGCATGAAACGACATCTTGCTCAGATAAATCTATGACTAAACCAGGTGAATCCTCATAAATCTTTAATTTTGCCTCCATAGAAGCTAACACAGCAAATGAAACGCATGCTCCGCACTTTCCCTGATTTCTTATTTGCGGTATATATTCATCCCAATTAAAGTAAGACGGGAAATCACCTAGAAATCTACCTTCTTCTTTCTTGGGAATTACATCTGAAGGAATCAATCCAATGCCAAAATCATTGGCATAAGCCAACCCCTTATACAGTAGCAACACAGATAAAACTATCGTAACTGTTCTCATTCTTAATATTTTTCTCTTCAACTTTTTTCTTCGCGATAGTAAAGTGATCATATTGTTTATAGTGCAGTTGAGATGAGCAGAATATCAATAATTATTAATAAATTGCTAAAAGCAACTTAGATGCCAATGATTACAATCGGTTTATAATCGCTATTATTTGTTATAACTATCTGATAAAAAAACAATTATTTATTTCATTGGCCTTGCTCTAAAAACTTGGTATAAATGATTAAAATTTCTTCTCCCCAAAAAGCACAAAAATTTTAGCAAATTAACTGCATATTGATGTTTTTACTGTAAATTTTAATACGTACAAAAAGGTTCGAATTAGCGGTATTTAAAAAATCCTCTGCTAAAAAACACCTCTCTTTGGTATTCACTGTGGACTACGTTGTCTCTTCCATAAAAAAACCCCTCGAAATGCTACCGAGGGGATAATTCTATTCATTAAGGATTTACTTTTTTACCAAATGATTTGGTGGTAACCGTTTAACGGGTTTAAGGTGCTTGAAATGATCCTGGACACATTGCTTGCTGGATACCTGATATAATTGAATCCACTTTATTAAATAGAAAAACTACTCCTATTCCGCTTTAATCAAAGGTAATATCTCATCAATTGTTTCTTTCACTTCTTCTTTGAACTCTTCATTTAATTCCATTGCCCTTACAATAGCAGGACTCCACTCGTAGTAAAGTCTTGTTAATTCCTGACCTTCTGGAGTTTTGCTTAATACATTATCTCTGAAATACTTTAGGAATTCTGTTTCTTCGGAGTACTCACCATAAATTTTTTCTGTTGGGCAAGGTTTGTTTTCTTCTGTTGTAGTCGTTGTTGTTGCAGCAATTGTGGTAGTTGTAACTGGTGTCGGTGCCTCGTAGTGCAGAACAGTACCATCATTACCCACAGCAAAAACATCCGTAGATGAACTTCCCCAGACACCATTCAGAGTTTTATCTGTCCCACTATCCATTGCAGACCAATTATTGCCGTTGTAATGAAGGATGGTACCTTCATCTCCCACGGCAAAGACATTTGAGTCTGAACTTCCCCAGACACCATTCAGAGTTTTTGTAGTCCCGCTACTCATGGGTGACCAGGTATTGCCATCATAATGGAAGATGTACCCATTAAAACCAACAGCAAAAGCATCACTTGCTGAGTGAACCCAGACAGCTGAGAATATGTTGTTCTCTATACTATCCATTGCAGACCATTTGCCGCCATCATATTGAAGGCCGCCTCCTTTTCCTACAGCCAAGATATCCGTACTAGAACTCCCCCAGACACTATTAAGATCCCATGTTTGGCTAATGTTTATGTAGGACCAATAGCCTTGTGTTAACTCTGAAAAGGTGCCATCATAGTGGAGGATGGTACCATCATCACCCACAGCAAAAATATCTGTGCTTGAACTCCCCCAGATACTTTTCAGCGTTACTGTTCTATTATTCCTCATGAAAGACCAGATGCCATCATCATTACCGTCGTAATTAAGTATAGTACTGGCAAGTATATTATCATATCTATCCGTAGCACCAACAACAAATACATTCTTTGCTGAATTACCCCAGACGCCATAAAGCCTTTTATCTGTCCCACTATCCATTGCAGACCAGGTACTACCATTGTAACGTAAGATAATGCCATAATAACCCACGGCAAAAACATTCATACCGGAACCCCAGACACTATTTAGTGTTTCTGCAGCTCCACTGTCCATTTCGGACCAATCTGCTATGCTAACATTATCAGACCCTAGCAGTAATAGCATCAGCGTAAAAAAAAGAAATAGCCGTTTTATTAACAATTTTTTATGCATACCTTCACCCTCCTTTCTTTTGCGTTTATGTTGACTAACAATGTTCCACCTTTTCAGCACTTGAGAAAAAGTGGGGTTATGTCTTTATACTGTTCTCAAACCATAATTTATTGTGACACTTAACAACAACGCACATCGGCAATAACGATTAAGGTTATTAGATAAAAACAAACGCTTTTCTTTTTTCTTACTTCTACAACACATTGAAAAAAAATGCAACATTAAAAACATCCAAATATAACTGGGGCACACATTTATCCAAATTGGACTAGCTCGTTATGGACATTTTTAACAGCAAGCTTTAAAAAGTATACATTGTTATGTCTGAATTATTTGGAAAGACAATCAATAATGTAGCAGAAGCAAAGATTACACTGTATGAAGTAAATTATCACCCGTGTAACGGGTGGCTTTGTCTTACCCGGATGGGTGAAACAAAGGAAGCACGAAAGTGCTGATGTTTCCTTTTGCGACCCCGTCAAAGCACGGGGTTTTTAAAGCAAACAATAAGAAAGAACAGATAGACCGACACGCTACATATATCCGCCACATTTTTCACAGTCATTTAAGATGAACTTCTCCTTTCCCAATATGCTATTCTGTGATATAAAAAACCGTAGTTAGAATTAGCAAATAATCTCGACGGGGAAAATGAGAGATTTTTAAAAATTGTAAGCGAACCATTTTGGGTAAGATTTTTTCTTTTTTATCCATAATCCATTGGAGAGGAAAATGGCAATTGTAGATGCAAAGGAAACGCTCGTAAAGGCTACCGAAGAAAATTATGCGGTGGGTGCGTTCAACATTACGAACCTGATCCAGATGGAAGCGGTGGTTGATACAGCCGTAAGGATGAAGGCCCCCTTGATTATTCAGACTTCCGTGACACCGTCAAAATTTTTAAATGCCAAGGTGCTCGCGAATATCTACAAGACAATGGCCGAGTCCGCTCCCATACCCATCTGTCTGCATTTGGATCACTGCACGGATGT
>WTBG01000186.1 GCA_013139225.1 Deltaproteobacteria bacterium | reverse complement strand
AATAATGTCATCTCCTGTATCAGAAGGGTGCGCAAGGACAGGGATACCCCCCAACTGCTTTATCCTCCCCATAACATAAAAGGTGTCAACCGTTTCCAAGGGAACAAACGCAGATTCCCCTCCCCTTAAGTAATCAAGATAAAAATTGACGTAAGGAGAATCAGAACGGTCACCATCAACAAACCTATTAATCCTTGGGTCACCTTTATTTTCTTTTCTACTCCTAATTGCCTTAAGAAAAGAGATGCCTGTGGGAATCTTATCCCCAGAAAATTTCTTTACATCATCAGCAGAAAAAACAAATCCCAGTTCATTTAATTTCTCAATCCTTCCTACTGCCTGTCTTTGCTTCTCCTCATGTATTTCTTCAAGCCAACTCTTAAGCTCCCTGCTCTGACAATCGATAAAGTAAGCTAACATATGGAGATCATGATCAAGATAAAGAGTATTAAATTCAAGGCAGGGTATGAATTCAATACCAAACTCTCTTGAAAGAGAGATACCTTCCCCGACACTACCTATAGAATTATGATCAGCAAAAGCAATAGCAGTCAGTCCCATGCTGTTAGCCATAGTAAAAATCTCTTGGGGAGTGTGTTGACCATCCGAACTGGCTATGGTATGAATATGAAGATCTATCATGATTAAGTAAAGAATTAAAATTCGTGACCACTCAACCACCCTGTATTTTATCGCTAAGATCGCAGAGGTAATGAAATTATTATGTTTTTATTTTATGTTCTTCTCCGCGTACTTTGCGATCTCTGCGGTGAGCAGTTATGAAATTATCATAATGGAAGTCTTTTGCATTGTCCACAGCAAAACGATCGATAGGAAACTCTAAATCCAAAATAAAAAACGAGAAATTGAGGGATTTGGAATTTAGGAATTATGGAATTTCTTTGCACGAGCGAATTATTAGTATTTTTGCTAATACCTCAATCCCCGAATTCCTAAATTCTTGATCATTTGACATTTTTAAAATACGCACAATTCTTTGGGGAGGGACTATGATCTTAGAAGAACTCAGCATGAAAGAATTTGAGAAAAAAGCAACGAAAATTAAAACGGTGATCATCCCTGTAGGCTCGCTTGAAGCTCATGGCCCGCACCTCCCTTTGGGCACCGACACCATAGAAGTCTATGAGATAGCAAAACGGGTTGCACAATTAGTGGATGTCTTTGTTGCCCCCCCGCTTTCATATGGACTATGTCGCAGCACCAGCAAACATCCCGGCACAGTGGTAATAACAGGAGATACCCTTAGGAATCTGATAAAGGACATTGTAAAAAGCTTGCACAGCAATAATTTAAAAAGGTTCCTTATCATCTCAGGACATGCAAGTTCACTCCATCTCGCTGCTCTCCAAGAGGCAGGGGAGTCACTGCTGGAAGAACTGCCATCAGATGTGAACATTGCAGTAGTCTCCGCATATGCTCTGGCGCAAGAAGCAGCAAGTGAAATCTGTGAGACAGAGGATGACTCCCACGCGGGAGAGATAGAAACTTCTCTCATTCTTCACCTAAAACCACATTTGGTTAAAGGAAGAGGAAAGGAAGAATACCCCCATTTCCCTCATCCCTTATTAACAAGAAATAAGAGGAAATATTGGAAAAATGCCGTGTGGGGCAACCCGCATAAAGCCAGCACGAAAAAAGGTGAGCTTATAAGCCAGCTGCTCATTAATAAAATCAGTGAATTGGTTAGAGAAATTGAAAAATTTAAGGAATGACGGCTTTGCAAAAAGTCCATCTGCTGCCTTGCATCTGAACCTTTTTGCTTTGCCGTCTATATTTTGACTTCCTACGATGTCGTCATTTTTTAATTGCTTATTTATTAGAATTTATATAACATATACGTTTTTGATTTATTATTATGGAACTAGACACTTACATAGAAAAATTTGAACACTATCTTAGTGTAGAGAAAAATCTCTCGCCTCATACACAACGCAATTACGTAAGTGATCTACACCAATTTAAGGATTTTTTAGAGAGCGAGCATCCAGGAATAAGCATTACGGCAATTGATAACATGACTATTCGGTCATACCTTGGCTCTCTCTATAAGAAGAATAGAAAGTCATCTATTGCAAGAAAACTGGCATCACTGAGAACTTTTTTCAAATTTTTACTGAAGGTAGGAATTCTAAAGGAAAATCCGGCTTCTACAGTTTCAACCCCTCGATTGGAAAAGCACGTCCCCAGTTTTCTCACTATTGATGAGATGTTCGCATTGCTAAATATGCCGGATGAAACTAAACTGGTGGGTATGAGAGACAAAGCAATCCTGGAAACCCTCTATTCCAGCGGATTGAGAGTCTCTGAACTCGTAGAGATGAATGAAGATGACCTTGATCTTAACCTCGGTATTATCAAGGTCATGGGTAAAGGAAGAAAAGAAAGGATAGTCCCCATTGGCAGTAAGGCTATAGAGGCCTTAAACAACTATTTAAGCTCTAGAAAGAGGATGGGTAAATGTCCGCTTTCTTCCTCGCTAAATCCTCCTCTGCTTTTAAACCAGCGAGGCGGAAGGTTAACGACCCGAAGTGTGGCCAGAATTATCAACCGATATGTTGAGCAATGTGGTTTATTAAAAAACATCAGTCCTCATTCCTTACGACATACTTTCGCCACTCACATGTTAGATGCCGGGGCGGATTTGAGGGCTATCCAGGAACTTTTAGGACATGTGAGCCTCTCCACTACCCAGAAGTACACCCATGTGAGCATCAGCAAGTTGATGGAGGTATATGACAAGGCCCATCCCAAAAGCAGGGAGAAAATACAGTGATACTAGATGCTGGAGTAAGTACAATTGCGGAACTGAATGAATGTGGAATTTGGATTGAGTACGGGTCCGAAGGCGAAATAAGTATGAAAATGAAGTTGGGGGTTAGAAATACGAAACAAGTTCGAATGATCAAAATACAAAGACCAAAATTCTAAAATTTGATAGTACCCCTTTGATAAAGGAAGGTGTGGAGGTTTCTTGCAATTTTCAAGTCCCCCCTACCCCGCTTTTCTAAAGGGGAGAATAGCAAGTTATAGAATTACGAGAAGTCTATTTAACTTTAGACACTTTAGTTCACTTATAAATGACCAATGATAACTGACATACGGTTTGGAGCTTAGACAACGATGGGCAACATAATTAAAGGCACAACCATTATTGCTGTTAGACACAACGGGGAAGTGGCAATAGGCGGAGATGGTCAGGTAACCTTCGGAAACAGTATCTTAAAACAGAAAGCGAATAAAACAAGGAAGCTATATAAGGATAAGGTGCTGGCTGGTTTCTCGGGAACCACTGCAGATGCCTTTACCCTTTTTGAAAGATTCGAGGCAAAGCTGGAACAGCATCATGGTAACCTGTTAAGGTCTGCTGTGGAACTGGCTAAAGATTGGCGAACCGATCGGATGCTTCGAAAACTGGAAGCCTTGCTTATTGTCGTTGACAAAGAGCATTCCCTGATTGTTTCAGGTAACGGTGATGTTGTGGAGCCTGATGATGGAATCATTGC
This sequence comes from Deltaproteobacteria bacterium, assembly GCA_013139225.1. Classification (GTDB taxonomy): domain Bacteria; phylum Desulfobacterota; class WTBG01; order WTBG01; family WTBG01; genus WTBG01. The sequence continues at coordinate 3,128 of WTBG01000186.1, read as the reverse complement.
TATAGGATCTGGAGGTTCTTTTGCCCTTGCAGCGGCCAGGGCATTAGTTAAGCATTCTGATCTGGACATCAAAACTATCGTCGAAGAATCAATGAAGATTGCTTCTGAAATATGCATCTACACCAATGATAACATTATCATAGAAGAATTGTAACGAGTAGCATCAACCAAATGCGAGAAAGCTTATGAAAAGTTTAACCCCAAAAGAAATTGTCTTTGAATTAAACAAGTACATTATCGGTCAGCATGATGCCAAAAGAGCGGTTGCTATTGCCTTGAGGAACAGATGGAGGAGACAGAACGTATCTGATGATTTAAAAGATGAGATCGCTCCTAAAAATATTATTATGATCGGTCCCACCGGTGTGGGTAAAACAGAGATATCTCGAAGATTAGCCAACCTGTCGCAGTCTCCCTTTCTAAAAATAGAGGCTTCTAAATTTACAGAAGTTGGTTATGTAGGCCGGGATGTAGAATCGATGATAAGGGATCTAACCGATCTTGCAATTAACCAGGTAAAGGCTGAAGAAGCAGAGAAGGTTCAACTTAAAGCTAAAGAAATCGCAGAGGAGCGCATCCTTGATCTTCTGCTCCCACCTCGAAAAGAAGAGAGAAACAAGGTTGAACCAGCAGAAAAACCTCTGGAATTGGTAAACAAAGAGCAGGGAAAGGAAAACACCACCAGGGAAAAACTTCGCAAACTCTTAAGAGAACACAAGCTTGACGAAAGAGTTGTTGATCTCGAAACCACTCAAAGGGCTATCCCCATTGTTGAAATCTTTTCAGGCTCCGGGATGGAGGAAATGGATATAAATGTCAAAGATATGTTTGGTAATCTATTTCCAAAAAAGACAAGAAAGAGGAAAGCGAAAATCTCAGAGGCGATAGAAATAATCACCCAGGAGGAAGCCCAACGGTTAATAGACATGGATAAAGTTACCAAACAAGCCATTGAAAGAGTGGAACAATCCGGGATCATCTTCTTAGATGAGATTGATAAAGTCGTGGGGAAAGATACAGCTCATGGCCCTGATGTTTCAAGGGAAGGGGTACAGCGAGATCTGCTACCCATTGTAGAAGGTTCCACTGTTACGACTAAGCATGGAATGGTAAAAACCGATCACATTTTATTCGTTGCCTCAGGAGCATTTTACAGTTCTAAACCTTCCGACTTAATCCCTGAACTACAAGGAAGATTTCCCATTCGTGTAGAACTGGAGTCACTGGGGAAAGAAGAATTTATCCGAATCTTAACCGAACCTCAAAATGCACTAATCAAGCAGTACAAGGCCCTGATGGAAACGGAAGGGCTTGAGTTGATTTTTAAAGATGATTCCATTGCAGAAATTGCTGAGATTGCAACCATCGTCAACGAAAGAACCGAAAATATTGGGGCACGCAGACTTCATACCATCATGGAAAAACTTCTGGATGAACTCTCATTTGATGCACCAGATTTAGCAAAGAAAAAGTTTACCATCGATGCGCAATACGTAAAAGAAAAACTGGAGAGCCTGGCAAAAGATGAAGACTTAAGCCGCTATATCCTCTAGCCGTCTATTATAGACCAAAAACTTGAGCATCTGGGGCAAGTTTTTTAAAGATACACTTACGCAAAGTGATGCTGGATGCCAGATACTGGATACTGGATTAAACGAATGCGGAATTTGGAATGCGGATTGCGGAATGGAAATAAATAGATAAATAAATATTACTGGATGATGGATAGTAAAGCGATGAGAAAAAGAAAGCTGTCATTGCGAGGTTGCCGAAGGCAGCCAAAGCAACCCCTTGAAGGAAATGAGATTGCTTCGCTTTGCTCGCAATGACATAAATGGATAAAAATTTTTCTAGGTTCACATAATGCAAAAGTTAATTGATAAAGCAAATATCTTGATGGAAGCTCTTCCCTACATTCGCCGATTTTACCAGAAGACTATTGTCATCAAGTATGGTGGGCATGCCATGGTAGACAGAGAACTGAAAAAAGATTTCGCCATGGATATCACTCTGATGAATTACATTGGACTAAATACCGTAGTGGTTCATGGGGGGGGGCCCCAGATAGAAAAGGTCTTAAAAAAGATGGGTAAATCTTCAAAATACATTGAGGGTCTAAGGGTAACTGATGAAGAAAGCATGGAAATAGTTGAAATGGTCCTGGTGGGAAAAGTCAACAAGGAAATTGTCAGCTTAATTAACCAGCAGGGTGGAAAAGCTGTAGGGCTTAGCGGCAAAGATGGTAACTTAATCACCGCAAAAAAGCTCAGGCTCTCATCCTCGTCTTATAAAAGCAGTCCACGCAAACTCAAGGATATAGGCCAGGTAGGAGAAGTGGCATCTGTAAATCCAAATGTCATAAAAACACTGGATAGAAGCAAGTTTATTCCTGTTATCGCCCCTGTTGGCCTTGGGGAAAATGGGGAAACTTATAATATCAATGCAGACACTGTAGCAGGTAAAATAGCCTCTGCCCTTAAAGCAGAAAAATTAATCCTCTTAACGGATACCGAAGGGGTGTTGGATAATAAAAGAGCTTTGATCTCTTCCATGAATGAAAGGAAAGCAAAAACTCTGATAAAGAAGGGACAGATCTCAGGAGGAATGATCCCTAAAGTTAACTGCTGTTTACAGGCTTTAAAAGAAGGCGTAGCGAAAACCCATATTATTGATGGAAGAATCAGGCATGCCATTCTGTTAGAAATATTTACTGATGTGGGTATCGGCACTCAAATCACAGGATAAATCATGAGCGAACCAACAATGAAGGAGTTGATTGACAAAGCAGAGCAGTATATCTTTCCCACCTATACTCGCTCACCGATAGTCCTCACCAAAGGTGAGGGAATGAAAGTTTGGGATAGTGAGGGGAAGGAATATCTGGATTTTATGTCAGGGATAGCGGTCTTAAATGTTGGACATCTTCACCCCCGTGTCGTTGAAGCAATTCATAAGCAAAGCAGTAAACTCATGCATGTCTCCAACCTTTACTACAGTGAACCTCAGATCAAGCTGGCAGAGCTACTTATTACGCATTCATTTGCAGATAAGGTATTTTTCTGCAACAGCGGGGCAGAAGCTAATGAAGCAGCGATAAAACTGGCACGTAAAGTCTTCAAGGATAAAGG
>WTBG01000011.1 GCA_013139225.1 Deltaproteobacteria bacterium | reverse complement strand
TTACTAAGGTAAAGGTCATCTTCAGATGCCCTTCTTAAGAGCTCGCGCGTTGTTTTATCAATGCAAGTAGCTTCAGGAACTAGCAGAAAAGGACCTGCCCATCCCGTTCCATCTATATTGAATTCTTCCCTGAGTCTCCGCATCTCACCATTGGTTCCAATACCTCCTTGTACTGTAATAAGATGCTTGGTATTTAAAGGCGATTCAGGGTATTTCCACCCCATTTTTTTGTAGTACTCCCGGATTAACGGTTGAAACTCATCAGCAAATAGTTTTCGCTTTTCCTTAAATTCTTTAAGGAGATAGGGGAGTAAAAATCCATTAGAAGGAAAAGCGTGACCTCCGCAGTTAAGCCCCGACTCAATTCGGAATTCGTAGACCTCCAGTCCTTTTTTGGCTAAAAACCTGCCCTGGATAAGTGCGGAGCGGAAGTCGCTTACCTTGAGAATTATCTTTTTTTTGATTTCGCCCGTTTCGTTTCTATAAAAGTCAGGGAAACATGACATATAAGTAAACAATCTCTGGTTAATTCCGGCTGAGAATACTATGCTTGACCTTAAAATACTGTTAGCATAACCTCTAAGAGCTGCTTTAGCATCGTTGAAGTTATCACTTAAGGGTTTCCCCTTACTGTCAAAGTTAGGCCTGTCCAGATTAACCATTATATTAACATCAACAGAGCCAGGTTGCATTCTATCTGTCAGGTCTTTAGCCAGTGCATCTCTTTCCTGTCCCTGTTTCATATTGAGAAACTTTTTGTAATCACTCTTCAATGGACTTTCATCAGGTAATAGTTCAAAGTATTTACTTTTGTCATTCCCCTCAAAAAATGGTTCTTTCTTGATAGCCTCCATTTTGATGCGAACAATATCCCATACGGTATCCAGATAGGCAGTTATCCTTTTTGCTCTTCCGTCTTCCTCTTTTCTTGGGATTTCTAAATAGGGGAGGTTAAATCTCTGACAATAGTATTTGCGAATTGTTTCAAGCAAAATATCATCTACGAGCGAAATAACTGAAGAAATCCCGAAATGAGCTACACGTATAGGTGTATCAGCAGAGTGTCCCGTACCCATTACAGGAATATGAAATTTGTGGTAATCTTCTCTCATTTATTAATTTTGGAATTCACCTTAGATCTAGTGCTTTTATATATTTAGGTGTGGGAAAATGTGGCGTCAATTCCTTTTCAAAGGAGCATCTTTTACCATACTCAATTTGAAATTGCAAAATAAAAATGAGTGCTGCAAACGCAACACAATCTATACATCCTTCAAAACTGTGTATTTACAAACAATGAATTCAAGTGGATTCAAAAGAGTTACTATGCCAGGATCACTAATTGTTTTCCAATTGAGCTTATTATAAGGAAAGGATTTGGTTACCCATGCTAAAGTGATATGTAGATGGGGCATAATGTCCAGCTTTTTCTCCTTGGGATCTTTTATCGTAGCAATGACATCTCCCTCATGAAAAGTTTTACCTTTATCAAGGCCATTACATAGTTCAGTATGACCATAGATTGAATAAAGTTGATTTCCTTTACCATCACAGATATCATGTATTAGGAATATAGATTTTCCAATATAATCGTTAATGATATTTACAACTTCTCCATCGTATATCAGAGGAATCTTTATTTTCTCATCGAGAGTATGATCTTCCCCGTTTATGTCTCTGTACAAACACAAATCCAATCCTTGATGAGGATTATCACGACTACCACCATCTCCCCACCATCTATCGGTAGAATTAAACAACATCCCCGGACGAAAAATCCAGTTCACAAACCCTCGTTCATCCAGGTTATTATGCCCTACCAAATATTCAGCAAATCTCGTTCTTGGCAACAAACATCCTAAACTCATAAACGTCTTATATCCCTAAACGTTCCATTCAATCTGTAATACATGTGTTGTTCTGAATGTCTTTGCGAGTATAGCGTGGAAACCTCAAAAGTTTTCATAGCCTGTTCCGAGCCGCCTTTTTCTAATCAATAATTTTACCCATCGCAGAACAAACTTCTCGTTCACCTGAATATTCCATAAGCTCTTGCCAGCGTTTTTGTGTCTCGCAAAGACTTTTAAAAGGGTCGTATTTTGGAATAGCATCACTCCTGGCAAGGGAAATATTGTTTAATGCTTCTTCACTTCCTTGTTTGTTATTCTGAGAAAGAAATTCTTCAGACAACAAAAGACAAGATTTCTCAATCTTCTCCTCAAGATCACTCTTTAAAAAACAGCCAGGATAAGGGTCAAATTCCTCAGGGCTAACCCTGGTCATTCCCTTTATAACTTTTTGATTTTCAATCTTTGCACGCTCATAGACAAAACGATAGATATCCTCCCTCAACTGCATCCAGGTGGGATGCGTCTTCGCTGGGGGAAGGTGTTTGATGGATAATTGATTATCCAAAAAGAATGTAAATCCTGACATCTTCGCATTTATCAAAAAGTCTATATCTTCTCCTCTTGGCAGTTTGGGATCAAAAGGTACAATTGTAAAGAGATTTCTATGAATAACCATGTTTCCACCAAATACAAAAGGGGTCTCTTTTAATCTGGGTTCAGTCCCAATAAACTTGTCAAATGCCTCATTCATCCTGTCATATTTATCCCAGTATTTCATCCATGGTCGAAATGTTTTCTTAAGACGATAGTCCCCATCTGGTTGAAGATAAAATCCCGCTACTGCATGGACAACATTTCCTCCTACATTCGTACCAATAAATTCTTTAGCTTTTGACATAAAGTTCTGGTCTTCAAAGACCTCGTCATCATCAATTAGGATCGCTATTTCTGAACCTAATATGTGCGGAATAAACATACACAAATTTCTAACATTTGAATATCCACGGAGTTGTATAAGGTCTGTGTATCCTTTACTGCCATCGCTAATCAATAGATCATGTATCCGCTTAAGATGTGAGTGACCAAATAGCATCACATCCACTCCTGTAACAGTTGACGCTGAATTGATGATGTTGGCAACCTTCTCTTCAACTTGCTTTTCAATGTCTTCTGCAGTTGCAACAGCAATTATTACTAATTGAAAATCCTTGTCTTTTAATATTTCTGTACTCTTTATGGCTCTGAGTAATGTACCTTCACCATCCAGAGGTGTTGGATGATCGTATATAGCATCTCCTTCCTTCCAGCCATCCTTACTTTCCCTTGACCAGTATGATGGAATCACCATTGTAGCTTTCATATATATTCTCTCTTTAAAGTAATTCTGTGAGCTGCAAAGTTGATGTTTGCCATCGTCTCGCTATCCTACTTGTTGTTGTTTTTATTTTGAACGACAAAAATAAAATGTCATTGCGAGGAGCGTCAGCGACGAAGCAATCCCATGAAATTGCTTCGCTTTCGCTTGCAATGACAGGCTATTGAATGTCAACTTATTAAAGTCGTTCACAATAGTAAGATTATTTCAATAGTTCCACTTTCAATTGATGTTTAAAATCTTGCGTAAGTGCTGCTGTAATACTGTGATACGTTAGTTCCAGGGTCTCGATTAATACGCTAAATTTAGACCCTTCGATTATATTTTTTACAGGAAGCGAAACCAAAGCATAAATATAACCGGCAGGATCAACCCAATAGCTCTCAATCCTACTGTATATCATCAATTCACTTATTGCCTCATTTACTTGTTTTTTAAACTGTTCAGATAATTCGTCGAAAGCACTTGGAGGAAGTTTGCCTGCAGCTTCAATTGTAGATCCTATTGCATTAATTGTTTTCCTTTTTAAGATAATTGCCATATGAGAACGGGCCTGTTTAACAGCAAGCTGCTGTGCTTCATTGATCCTTTCAGTGGAGGGACTGACCCCTACATTAAAAATCATACCATCACGACATGGTAATTCATCCACCCACTTTGGAGGGATGGAAACAGTAATCTTATCTTTTGAAAGCTTCAGGAATTTTACATATTGTCTCGATAGATTGTCTATTTTTCGAGAAAGCATCTCGACCTCTTTGATGTTGTTCTTTCTCTCCATCTCAAGTTGATTCATTTCAGATATTATTTCACCATCAATTTTATCGGTAAGAAGATCCATATTTTTTCCTATCTTATTGATGCTTTCCGCCTGATCTCCCAAGGTATCAATTGTCCGTACAATATTATCCATGTTGGTTCTTATTTGTTCTGTCTTTTCATAATTATTATCCAAATCTTCTTTTATCTTTGGGATATCCGTTGAAATCACCTGAGTCAATTGAACATCAATAGATGCAAACTGGCC
>WTBG01000295.1 GCA_013139225.1 Deltaproteobacteria bacterium | reverse complement strand
GGTTGCGGTTGCGCAACTCGAATCGGCATACGGGTATCGGGTTACGTATTAAATCAGAGAAAGCAATATGAAGGTAAGTAATGACGCAACCATTTGACGAAAGACGAAACTAGCCTCGTTAGAAAACGAAACTTTTCAAAGCTTTTTAACCAACGAAGGAATCATAAAGCTAAAAACATTTGATAAATTCTGCCGGTAACAAACAATTCTAACGGGGCGAGCAGCGCAACCGAATAACGAGCAACTTTTTTATCTAGCATCCAGCATCACTTTGCGCAAGTGTATCTTGGAAAATACTTGGCTCAAATGTTTAGATTTTTGGTCTATAATAGACGGATGGTTTGTTTCCCAATGCAAGGTACAACATTGCACATTAAACGTTTTTTCTAAATATAAATTAGTAAACTTGTTTTAAAAGGAGGGTGAGATTGATATGAGACTCAAAGATAAGATTGCTCTTGTTACTGGTGCTGCTGGAAGCATAGGTAGTGCCACAGTAAAACGGTTTGCAGAAGAGGGTGCAACCGTAATACTCAGCGATATCAATGAAGAAGGCTGTAAAAAGGTTGTAAAAGAAATAAAGGAGAAGGGGGGCAAGGGGGGAATTATAGGAGCAGATGTAATTAAAGAAGATGAAATTGTTGCACTGTTTTCTAAAGTAAAGGAGGAATATGGGCGCTTGGATATCCTGGCTAATATCGCTGGGGGTGATTTCGAAAACCAGGTACCAGTAGATGAAATTAGCTATGAGAAAATGAGCTATAATATTGATATTAACCTTAAATCAACCATTCTCTGCTGTCGAGAGGCATCTAAAATTATGATGGATCAGCAGTATGGGAAGATTATTAATATGAGTTCCCTGGTATACAGGGGAAGTCCCATGCAATTTACCTATTCAGCAGCCAAGGGTGGCGTTTTTACTTTTACCCGTAGTATGGCTTTAACATTGGGCATGTATAATATTACTGTCAATGCGCTTGCTCCCGCACTTGTTGAAGTAGATATTATCAAAAACGCTATCGGCCAGGAGATGTGGGAGGCGCTTAAAGAAGACACTGCGGCACGGTATCCTCTGGGAAGGGTAGGTCAACCAATCGACATAGCTAACTGTGCACTTTTTTTAGCCTCAGATGAATCGTCTTTCATTACAGGTCAAATTATTGAGATTTCAGGAGGGGCCAGGCTATAAGGTTGAGTTGAATGGTTGCGGTTACGCAGCTCGTTTTGGAATTAAAATATGGGAGGCTGGTAGAACATTTTGTAACTGTTATAATAATTTGCGGGCGATAGCGAAGCAATCTCTATGTAGTTGGAACTGACTGTGATTGCTTCTTTGCTTCGTTCCTCGCAATGAGGAATAAAATATAATCTTATATGAGGAACATTTTACTAGAAAAGGATAGTACTGTGGAAAAAATATATGGATGGACAGGTAGATTGCTGAGGGTAGAGCTTTCTTCAGGAGAGATCAATAAAACAAAGAGCATGGATTATGTGAAGGATTTTATTGGAGGAAGAATGCTTGCTGCAAGAATTTACTGGGATGAAGTTTCTAAAGATACCGGTGCTTTGGAAGCTGAAAATGTTTTGGAGATCATCCCGGGTCCTCTTACAGGAACACCAGCTACTGCCTGTTCCAGGTGGGTTGTAAGTGCCAAGTCTCCTCATTCCTACCCTGACCAGTATGGTTTTGGGAACGCTGGAGGATTTTTGGGAGCAGCCCTGAAGCATGCCGGATACGATGGATTGATCGTTAAGGGGAAGGCAAAAGGTCCATCCTATATTTTCGTTGAGAATGAGAAAGTAGAAATTAAGGATGCAAGTGGGCTTTGGGGGCTTACATCCGATGAAACCATGAAGAAACTCAAAGAGCGTCATGGCAAAGGTGCTCGCATTATGTGTATCGGGCCTGCTGGTGAGAACATGGTTCGCTTTGCTATTGCCAATACGGATCAGGGAGGAGCGATCTCCAATGGAATGGGTGCGGTAATGGGATCGAAAAATATCAAAGCAGTTGTTGTAATAGGCAGCAACAAAGTGCCGGTGGCTTATCCAGAAAGGCTGAGCGAGATTAACAAAAGAGCACGTTTTTTGCGTAAGGGGGTCAATGAAAGTGTCTATATGACCGAGCCTATGATTGAGGGAATCGAAAAAGTTAAATCTGCTCCATGTTATGCCTGTCCTGCTGGATGCATGAGAGCCAGTTTTAAACACACCTCGGGGCTGGTAGAGATAAGAAAGACCTGTGCATCAGCTTTCTTTTATACTCCTTGGGACCAGCTCTACCATGGTAAAGCGACTGAAAACCCCTTTTTAGCGACTTCACTGTGTGACCGCTTTGGGCTTTGTACCGCGGAGATGAGTAACATTATTCACTGGCTTTATGAATGTTTTAAAAAGAATCTGCTTAGTGAAGAGGAAACCAGTCTTCCCCTCTCAAAGATTGGAAGCCTTGAGTTTATCGAGGCGTTAGTTGATCGGGTAGTTACTAAAAATGGTTTTGGTGAATTGCTTGCCCAAGGTACCCGCAGAGCCTCTATTGAAAAGGGTAAGGCTGCAGAAGAAGTGGCTTTAGCCCGGGTTACCCCATCTGGCTACGTGAATGATGCTTACGGTGCCAGGGTTTTTTTAATAACGGCTCTATTTTACGCAACCGAGACAAGAAATCCCATTATCCAGCTCCATGAAGTCATATTCCTTCTGCTCAAGTGGGCGCTTTGTCACACAACATCTGGCGCAATGTCTCCTATAAACACTGATGATTTGAGAAGGATAGCCGGACGTGCATGGGGAAGTGAAAAAGCTGTTGATTTTTCCACTTACGAAGGGAAGGCGAAGGCAGCCTTTATGGTTCAGAACCGCCAGCATGCTAAGGAAAGTATGGTGGCATGCGATCGCTACTTCCCAATACTGGAAACGGATCAGAAAGAAGATCACTTGGGAGATCCCACCCTGGTGCCTCAATTTTTCCAGGCAGTAACGGGGGTAGAATTAAGTGAGGATGACTACTATAGGTTGGGTGAACGTTCTTTCAATCTGCAAAGAGCTATCATGGGGCGTGAAGGAAGAGCTGGGAGGAAAGAAGATACCCTGGGTGAGTTTAACTTTACAGAGCCGGTGGAGACTTCTGAAGGTGTTTTCGGTATGTTTAATCCCGATTTGGAGTTGCCGGGAACTGGGGATGAGATAATCTCTCGCAAAGGGAAAACTATCGATCGTGGAGAGTTTGAACGTATGAAAGATGAATACTACACTTTACGGGGATGGGATGTAAAGAGTGGCATGCAAACAAAAAAGAAATTAGAAGAACTTGGTATGAGCGATCTATGTGCTGAGATGGAAAAATCAGGGCTTCTAAAAGATAGTTAAATTATTTACAAAATCTTTATCTAGTTATCCAGAAATCTCCAGTTAAATACACTGATGAGATTATTAACAATACTGGATTCCCGCTTGCGCGGGAATGACATTTTTTTTCAACCGGTTCCATCCTTGCCTGTCATCCCTGCGAAGCTTGTCCTCGACCCTGATCGGGGAGCAGGGACCCAAGAAATGATAGACAACTTGAGTATTGTAGATAAGCAGAAATCTTTATTGCCGCCCTGGTAGACGCCATCCAGGTGTGTCAGTGGGGGCATCCACTAGACTAGCTCCAACGCATTACGTGATTTCATGTTCTAACCATACATGTCAGCACTTCCTGCTGTGTTCAGGCATTAGCTACCGGTTTGGAAAGCCTGCTTTTCGGGCTTTTGCTTCAATTTCATCCATCTCATTTGCAATGGCCATCATTTTTTCCATGACATCAGGGCGCTCTTCCTGGATAACAGGAAAGAGCTCCCCGTATGTACTTCCAATTGTGCCGAACAATTTGTAAAAATCCATTGTTGAAATAAGGGGCTTTTTGACCAGACCCGCCAGATAGTCGGTTGCCTCGGCATCAAGATAATCATGCAGGTGAATCGGCCTGAATTCAACCTGCCCGTTGGGTCCGTAAAATCTATCTTCCCACCATTGCAAATAGCTCGTGATACCCTCCTTGTTGAGCTTGTCATCCAGAACAGCCAGTGTGACAGCATTGGCTGCTTTCCATCCACACATGATAGCAAAGGGATTGCTTATTTCCATAATCCAGGCAGAATCACCGACAAAAAGCACGTTGTCTTTGAACGGCTCCTGTATGGGAGAGAACATGTTAACTACACAAGCGTGTTCATCTGTTTTCTTTGCTCCTTTAAACCAGAGTGAATATACCGGATCTTCGTATACAAACTTTTTGAGACGCTCTCCCAGATCATCACCGGGATGATACGAGGATGTCCCCACATGGTAATGGCCTTTATGGCAGATGCTGGATACAAAAAAGCTTCCATAATCGGTGAGAACGAAAGAGATTCCTTCAATGTCGGGCAAATCAATTCCCTCCAGGTTCCATACTTGATCCACCATGGTAGCAATAAATTTACGGTCCTTGTTCATGCCCATCAGGCTGGCAAGGCGGGAGTTTATGCCGTCGGCAGCAATCACAAATGACCCAACAAACGGTTCCCCATTACCGGTTACCGTGACGCTTCCTTCTCCCGGTTCGATTGCTGTGACAT
>WTBG01000144.1 GCA_013139225.1 Deltaproteobacteria bacterium | reverse complement strand
GAAAAACTTAAGAACCCGGTTGTAGCTATCGGTAATTTTGACGGGGTACACTTAGGCCATCAGGCTATTTTTAGAAAAGTTATAGAAAGAGCCAACAAGATAGGGGGATTGTCGGTAGTCTATACCTTTGATCCACACCCACTCAAGGTGCTTCAGCCTGATCGCTTTTTCCCGCTTATCACTACCAGGGTAGAAAAGGAGAGAGTTATTGAGTGGACAGGCATTGATGTGTTGATTAGTGAGAAATTTACAAAAGAATTTGCCCAGTTGTCGACAGATGAGTTTGTTAAGGAAGTCCTCTGTAATAAAGTTCAGGCGAAAGAGGTTTTGATTGGTCCGGACTATCGCTTTGGCAGGGGAAGAAAGGGGACTACTGATCTGTTAAGAAGTTTGGGAAAGAGTTGCGGTCTTAAAATTGGAATTTTAAAGAATGTGGAAGTTGATGGGGTGGAGGTGCGAAGCACCATGATCAGGAATTATGTTCTGGAAGGAAAAGTAAGGGAGGCCGCGAAGTTTTTGGGGCGAGGTTATACCCTGGGAGGGAAAGTGATTGAGGGAACAGCTCAAGGGAAAAAGATGGGAATCCCCACGGCTAACCTTAAGCCAGTGAAAGACCTGTATCCCCGGAGTGGTATTTTTGCGGTGAAGGTTATTATGGAAGACGATTTTGTCCAGGGAGTATTGAATATAGGAACCAACCCAACATTTCCCGGGAGAGGTTTTTCCTTAGAAGTTCATATACTCGATTTCGATCAGGATATATATGGAAGTGATGTTGAATTAATTTTCGTTGAAAAGATAAGAGATGAAAAGAAATTTGAAACACCTGAGTTGCTGGTAGAGCAGATAAAGGAAGATATTAAAAAAGCCCGAAAGATATTGAATGCCTAAACGTCTCGGATACTCTGCAACTTATTGAAGTTGAATATGGTTATAAAGAATTCCCTCGTTCATGGAATGTGTGAAATCCGTTACGGGTTACGGGTTGAGAAAAGAGAATGTCATTAAACTCGTAACACGAAACGCGTAACCCGCAACCTGTATCAAACTCAGTATTCTTTCTCTCACCTTTTTTCTCTTAAGACCCTCTTATCCCCCACTCTCATCGTAATCTTCAATTGATCATAATACTCCATAAGAGGAATGGTATACTTGCGGGAAGCCTGTGTTAAGTCTTTAAATTGGGGAGTGGTAATTTCACCATTTTTCTTAATATATTGAATGAGGGTTTTCTCGAGAGTTTCCAGTGTTTCTCTATGAAACCAGAGATTCTCTTTTACTTTGACCACTGTGCCATCGGTAGCTAATAAATCTATGATACTCTTTGTTTCTTTTTCATTGCTTGAGAGTTGCTCAATCAGTTCCTTAAAAGAAGGAGGTGTAAGATTACCCTCCAGGTAGATTTTTGCAATCCTGTCTTTTAGCTCTTTCTGGTCATCCTTAAGGGTGGGTTTGTGTTGATGAAGCCATAGTTTATCCTTTTCAATTTTGATACTAGAAGAGTTGAGCATATCTGTAAGCAGGCTATTGAATAATCGAGGGTCAACAAACGGAGGGAGTTTGCTTTTCAACTCTTCTTTAATCATACCTTTTTTTAAAGGGAATTTTTTATGATAATTCCTTATCTGCTCAAGAAGCATGGATTTAAGTTCTTCATACTTCTGAGTCGCAATCACCTTTTGGGAGTCTTTATCTATGAGAACCAGTTTTTTATCTTTGATGAGTTCATTTAGGAGTAGTGACAATTGAGAGGGTTCTTTTCCCATCCTGGATATAAGCTGTGGGAGGTCAAGACCTGCCAAACCAGAATCTGAAACAAATAGAGAAATATTATTTTTATCTGATCCTCCCTGAATGGCATTTAATTGAGATAATGTTTCTGGCGCTAATCTTTTGTGTTTATGAGGATGGGCATCAAGAACTTCTCCTCCGCCTATAGTGAAGATGGGGGAGTAACTTCTGATAACAAATCTGTCTCTTGGGAGTACTACAACAGGTTCTTCCAATTTGAGCTGGACAAGTGAGCTGCTGCCAGGTGGAAGCTCTTCCTTATCCAGCAGAATAAGCTGAGCAAGGACTTCACTGGTACCACTATGGAATCTGATCCTGGAACGATTTTTTAGTGGTTTAGAAGAACTTGAGAGATGCTCTATCTTTATGTCGATCCTTGAGGTGGGCTTTAATGTCTTGATTGGAACCAGTATGCTGCCTCTCTCTAAAAAATCTCTATCTATTCCCTGAAGATTGATTGCTGTTCTCGACCCTGCGTTGGCTTTTTCTACCTGTTGGTTATGTACCTGTATACCCCGTATCCTGGCTTCTATTTTTTCAGGCAGTATCTCTACATTGTCACCTATTGAAATAGTTCCTGAGATGAGAGTGCCGGTTACCACCGTTCCAAATCCTTTCATGGTAAATACCCGATCGATTGGGAGCCTGAAGATCCCCTCTGAGGTCCTTTCTTCAACTTCCTTGGCCAGGGTGTCAAGTGTGGTGAGGAGGGAAGGAATGCCTTGTCTTGTAACAGATGAGAGAGGAATAACAGAGGCATTTTCTAAAAAGCTGCCTTTTGCAAATTCTTTTATCTCATCTTTAACCAGTTGTAACCACTCTTCATCGACCAGGTCAGTTTTTGTCAGTGCGATAACACCTCTTTTGATTTTAAGTATCTGGCATATATCCAGGTGCTCTCTTGTCTGTGGCATTATGCCCTCATCAGCTGCGATGGTGAAAAGAACGATATCTATTCCCCCTACACCTGAGACCATGTTCCTCACGAATTTTTCATGTCCCGGAACGTCCACAATGCCCAGTCTCTGACCACTGGGTAAAGAGAGTGAAGTAAAACCCAGTTGGATGGTAATACCCCTTGCTTTTTCCTCTTTTAGACGATCGAGGTCTACCCCGGTCAGAGTTTTTATTAAAGTAGTTTTACCATGATCAATATGACCAGCCGTTCCTAAGATAATCTGTTTCATCGGAAAGCATTTTCCTGAGAATAAGATTAGTTATTATTTATAACCTAAACAAAAGTGATTTGATTTTCAAGAGAATTATTGAATGACCACGAGGATAGCAGAGATCATTATCCCAGATTGGAGATAAATGTGTGTAATAGAAGGGGATGGATAATGTTTGGTAGGGAATATTATATTGTTTATTCTTCGGCTTCTTCTGTATTAATATTGGAGAGATTTCTATAGGATGTTTCGTCTTCGACTTTGTTAAATTGTCCAAGATGTTCTGATTCTGATTTGCATGTAATACAAAGACGAGCAAAAGGCATTATTTTTAATCGGTTGGGGGTAACTCTTTGACCGCACTCTTCACAGATACCGTAGGTCTTATCTTCAATTCGTTCTAAAGCTTCATCTATTTCCACAAGTTTTTTCCTGTCACGATCACTTAAAATGTGAGAAAGTTGTCGATCTCTTTCATTATCTGCTAAATCATAGATGTCGCCAATTTTATCTTTCAAATCATCAGTTTCAACCTTTCTGTTTCTGGCTATTTCCTCTATAAGTTCATATCGCATTTCATTTAGCATTTTCTTAATTGTTTTATACATATTGCTCTTACGACCTCCCCATGGTAAGGATTGCTTTTTCCATCTAAGAAATAGACTGCATTTATACAATAGTAATTTTATTTGTCAATAAAAAAGGAATTGGACAGCTTATTTTTTCAATTTGGCATACGCAGGGAATAAGCCAGGGGAAAATATCGGTAGCTAATTTATAAACCTTAAATTTATTATTAATTTTAGTTAGTTAAATTACTTTTTACAGCGCAAAAAATTACATTGACAGTGCAGTTAATAGAAACTATTATTTTTTAATAGGACGCAGATTGTCGCAGGTGAACGCTGATATTAGTCAAGGCATTAAATTGTTTTCATTAACCATTTTAGCAAAAAGGGGCGAGAGGTGATTTGGGCAACGAGAAATTCCTCCTAACTCCCCCTTTACCAAAGGGGGAGTTAGGAGGAATTTCTATAGGTATTTATGGTTGTGAAAATGATGGGGAAAGGAATGGAGGAAGATCAAGTCAAGAATGAAGAGGAATACATGAGGATGGCCCTGGATGAGGCAAAGCAAGCGCTCAAAGAGGGTGAAATCCCCATAGGTGCTATCCTTGTTTTTGAAGGAGAGGTGCTGGCTAGAGCACATAATATGCCCATTTCCTTAAATGATCCCACTGCCCATGCTGAAATTATGGTGTTGAGAGAAGCGGCTCTGA
>WTBG01000300.1 GCA_013139225.1 Deltaproteobacteria bacterium | reverse complement strand
AAGCGCAAAGGACTTCTTAGGGTTTTCTTTTTCTTCGCGAACACTGCTCTCTGTGTTACCCCTCTCCTTCGCTACCTTTGACTTAACAATAACCTGCCTGGAGTTTACCATTTTCATCATATCCTTTCTAGCAATAAAATTTCCATCCTTATACGTTTTGATATTACCAAATCTATGTTAAAGTAAAATCCATCCGAGAGTGACCTCTGATTGTTGCAAGTAGTGTATAGTAAATCCCTCCGTTTTAATACCCCAACATCTTGTATGCATCTCTTGGTATATCTTCTTAATTGATCGACACCGACCTCAATAATCAGCCTGTTCATGGTGAAAACTTGTGCAGGTTTATTTGATCTGGAAAAATATTTTACCAAAAGAAGATAAAAAAATATTCTAAGCCATCTAACTATCTTCCTTTTGAGGTAACGGGACGACTGGCTCCCCTCAATGCAGAGGTGGGGTTAGGAAGGGATTGAGTTGTGTGATGGGAAACTATCACACACGGTTCATAGGGGGAAACGGGGCTGAAAGGCCCCTACTCTACACGGTGTTTTTTGGCTATTTTAGACACTCCAATATATTTTAGTCAGTACCCTGCCTAGCAAAAATTACTTCTATTCTCAAATCCTTCCTTGGGATGATTATTAGTGTGCCCCTAAAAACTATCCATTTGAAACCTATATCTAAAAAAGGTCCTAGTGGGCTATAAGGAGGGTTTGCATAAATTCTGCATATCAGGCGTTTAGGTTCACTGATTATACCCCCCCTTCACACTTTTTGAGTTCTTACATAAAACTCAAAAATGTACATCAGGCTCAATTGCACATCTTGCGATCATGTTCTGTTTGACATACATGAGTAGCTTTCATATAATTTAGGATTAATGGATTCCCGCTTCTGCGGGAATGACAAGATCGGAGATTACACAGGTGTAATATTGATAGTAGCTATTAAATTTTGCAGCTGAATAGTTGCAAAATATAAAACATTTATCATCATTGAAGATGTAAAAGTCAATGTGGGATTGGATAATAAAGAGTTCACAAAAGGTGCCCTGGAACGGAAAAGGTTTTGACTGTTAGAGTGGAAAAACACTTTTTAAGAGAGTTGATTTTTGGTGATAAGCCTGAATAAATTCATATGATCAATAATACATGTAAAATATTGCCTGTCTAAAAAATAGGTGCTGAAATTTATGGCCAATGAATAACCGATTAGTAGTGATGGACTTTAGTATTTGTCTTATACTTATTTTTACCTTTTCAGTGTGCTGTAGCACTCTTTGGGCTGATTCTTCTGCATCCTCCAGCACTGATTATAAACTAAAGGAAAAGGCACAAGAAGGGAAAGAAGGTAAATTGGGCTTTCACTACTACTGGGACGATGGCTTTCGCATAGATAGCCCGGGAAAAAAGCTAAGGGTCAAGATGAACTTGTTAATTAATGTGGATGCTGGCAATATTGATGCAGATGACGACTTAGACGATGCTTTCCCAGACCTCGAGGGTAGCACGATAGAGCTTAGAAGATTCCAACTTCATGTTTCAGGAACTGTTTCTGATAGTATGGATTTCAAAGCTCAATTTGAATTTTCTGATGACGAGTTTAATATGAAGGATTTGTGGTATGGCTTCAATCAAGTTCCCCATCTTGGGCACTTGAGAATAGGTCACTTGAAAGAACCTTTCTCACTTGAAGAACTTACCGGCAGCCAATCTATAACATTCATGGAAAGGTCTTTGCCCACCAGAGCATTTGCACCTGGTCTGAATGCAGGCATAAGAATAGATAACGCTGGATTAGGTAAACGCTTACACTGGTCTTTGGGTGCTTTTCTTAGTATAGGGGATCTTAAAAATGAGGATGATCTTTTCGATGTGTTCAATGAGCATTCAGGTTATGATCTCACCGCGCGCATTGGTGGTATTCCATGGTATTCCGAAAATGCTGAGAAGCTTGTCCATCTGGGCGCTTCCTACAGTCATTTTTTCCGTGATGATGGTGATAGCGATGCAAGATTGCGGGCTAGCTCGCGTCCCGAGTCATTCCTAACAGACGAGAGACTTGTGGATACTGGTGAAGTTTTCACGGACGGGGCAGATCTCACCGATATTGAAGTGGCGATTGTTTCAGGTCCTTTTTCTCTACAGGGAGAGTTATTCCATATTTTTACTGATGCAGAGGGAGATCCCCACTATTGGGGATTTTATATTTACGGCAGTTTCTTTCTTACAGGTGAGTCTCGTCAGTATGATGTATCAAAAGCAACTTTTACACCTGAGGAGCCGGAACATGGCTTCCGTCCCCGGAAAGGGAGATGGGGAGCATGGGAGATTGCATTTCGCTACTCTTATATTGACTTAAACGATAAAGGCATCAGGGGAGGAAAAGAAAAGAATTTAACTGCTGGCCTGAATTTGTATATGGGCCCAAAAGTCCGCCTGATGTTCAATTATGTTCATGCCAGGGTAGAAGACCGTGCCGAACCTTATATACATGATAAAAGTGCAGACATCTTCCAGACCCGTTTTCAGATAACTTTTTAATAACTTGTCTCAGTTTAGCCATTGCTATAGTTTTTGATAAGGAGAATAAATGTTCAGGCTATTTATGAGACTGTCGCATTCTGCCATAATCCAGCAAAATATTAATGGGTGGAATTTGGATATATTTATTTACAAATAACTATGAAATTGATAATTATACCTCGTTAAAAAATATTCTAATCTCAATGCTAATCACACACACTTGAGTTTCCAATTAAAAGGCGGGATTAATTGACATGAGTTTTTTGTATCGATTCTTATTTTTTGAAGCCCTGTGTTTTCTTCTATTCGCTACGTCCGTGTGGGGAGCTGGTCTCGTGTTATATGAACAGGGAACACCTGATTTAGGCACAGCTGCTGCCGGCCGTGCGGCACTTGCTAAAGATGCATCCACAGCAGGAGGTAATCCTGCCGGTATGACAAGATTGGATAGATCACAATTACTCGCATCTGTCATGCCACTCCTTGTGAGGGCGAAGTTCGATGTTGATAACCGCACAACGCACTCCGGAGGGAATGGTGGTGATGCCGGAGACCTTGTTATGGCAGCAAGCGCATTTTATGTCCACAGTTTAACGGAGAATCTGAAACTTGGTATTGCTGCCGGCTCGTATTTTGGGCTAGGGCTTGATTACGGTAACAAGTGGGCTGGACGATATTATGTGCAGGATGCAGAACTGCTGACCATTGCCATTAATCCGGTAATCGCTTGCAGGATTAATGAGTGGTTTTCCATTGGCGGGGGCTTTAGCATCGTTAAGAGCAATCTCATCCAGAGGATTGGCGTTAACAACCTTCTGCCTTTTCTTTCAGATGGCCAAATTAAAGTTGAAGATGACGATGTTGGCTTTGGAGGAAACGTGGGTATCCTGGTCGAGCCGAGAGATGGCACCCGCTTTGGTTTGACCTACAGATCTAAGGTTGAACTTGATTTCAAAGACGCTGCTTCGCTAAGAGGAATAGGCCCACTGCTTAATGCGGCTCTCACCCGTTCGGGCCTTGCCGGAAGCAAAGCCGATTTGGAAATGAATATCCCTCAGATGGTTATGTTTAGTGGGTATCACGAGCTTACAGACAGGTTTGCTGTCATGGGCAATATTGGCTGGCAGAAACAAAGCGAGTTCGGGAAAACGAATGTGA
>WTBG01000285.1 GCA_013139225.1 Deltaproteobacteria bacterium | reverse complement strand
AGGTGAAATCAGAGAAGTTGTCAACTTGGGAATAGAAGTTGGCATTGTGATTGGTGGAGGCAATATATATAGAGGTATCTCTGCGGATGTTCAGGATATCGATCGAGTATCCGCCGATTATATGGGTATGCTGGCTACCCTTATAAATAGTCTGGCATTACAGGACGCGATAGAAAGGCAAGGGATACAAAGCAGGGTGATGTCAGCTATAGCAATGCCTCAAGTAGCTGAACCATATATTCGGCGTCGGGCTACGCACCATCTGGGAAAAAAGAGGGTTGTGATTTTTGCAGCAGGAACGGGCAATCCCTATTTTTCTACAGATACTGCCGCAGCTCTCAGGGCATTAGAAATAAATGCAGAAATTATTTTGAAAGCAACTAAAGTAGATGGTATCTATGACAAAGACCCTGTTATTTATAAGGATGCAACCAAGTATACAGAGGTGAGTTACTTAGACGTTCTGAATAAAGGTTTGAAAGTTATTGATGCAACAGCAGTCTCTCTCTGCATGGATAATAAATTGCCAATGATTATCTTTAATCTTACCGCCTCTGGCAACATAAAGAAGGTAGTCTTGGGAGAAAATATCGGAACCAGCATAAGGGGTTAATTAATGAGTGAATCAATACTGGAAGAAGCAAGAGAACAGATGGACAAATCCATCCAAGCCCTGCACAAAGATTTAAATCGTGTAAGAACGGGGAGAGCATCCTTGAGCTTGCTTGACGGTATTAAGGTTGATTACTATGGAACCTTAACTCCCATTGATCAAATTGCTACCCTTTCAATTCCTGAAAGCAGGTTAATAACAATCCAACCTTGGGATACAAATATTATTGGTGATGTTGAGAAGGCAATTCAAAAATCTGATCTGGGTTTGAATCCGATGAATGATGGGAAACTCATTCGCATTAACATTCCAAATCTTTCAGAAGAACGAAGGAAAGAGCTTGTAAAGGTTGTAAAAAAGACAATTGAAGATTGCAAAATATCTCTCAGGAATCACCGGAGAACTGTTAATGAAACGCTCAAGAAAATGAAAAAAGATAAAGATTTTTCGGAAGATGAATATTTCAATAAACACGATGAAGTGCAAAAAATAACTGATGAATATATTTCCCAATGTGATAAAATTTCGCTTGAGAAAGAAAAGGAAATCATTGAATTTTAGGGCTTGATAATATTGCAAAATATTTTTTAGAGAAGGAGGTGATATTGTGGCTTACAAAATAACTGATGAGTGTGTTGCGTGTGGAACTTGCGCTGAGGAATGTCCATCAGACGCTATAAGCGAAGGCGATGACCTCTATGTGATTGATATGGATGCGTGTACTGAATGTGGCACGTGCAAAGAAGTTTGTCCCACAGAAGCAATCATTGAAGAGTAATGAAGAAGTGCCGGGGTTAGCCTCGGCACTTCTTCATTTTTGACTTCTTCGCAATTCAGGTGTTTAAGTAATAATCCCCATTCAAATCTACTTCTTCACTCTTTTAGAAGAGCATTATAGAGTATATGTTCTGCCTTTCCATATTTCTATATCCTTACTTCAGAACTATTGTTAATAATTTCATCAGGGTAATCTAAATGGAGTTTTCCAACTAAGCAGATAATATATTTAAAAAAAATGATTAAGAGTGTATTTTATGGAACAGATATCTAAAGATAAATTGCCAAGACATATTGCAATTATAATGGACGGGAATGGGCGTTGGGCAGAAAAGCGATCATTAAATCGTATTGCTGGTCACCGGACCGGCATAAAGAAAGCAAAAGATGTTATTCGCTCCTGCAGAGAACTTGGTGTTCAAGTGTTAACGCTTTATGCTTTCTCTACAGAGAATTGGAAAAGACCTGAGATAGAGATAAAAGCACTGATGACCCTTTTGAAAAGATTTCTGCGTGCTGAAGGTAAAGAAATGATTCAAAACAATATTCGTCTAAATACTATTGGTAACATAAATGATCTGCCTACAGATGTTGCTGAGGTTCTTAAAGAAGTTATGCTAAAGTCAAAAAACAACACGGGTATGGTACTCAATGCAGCCCTGAGTTATAGTGGGAGGAATGACATTATCCAAGCGGTCAAGAAAATTGCAGGTCATGTCCAGCAAGGGAAAATAACGGCTACACAGATAAATGAAGAGGTGTTTTCACGCTATCTCTTTACATCTGGATTGCCTGATCCTGATCTCCTCATTAGAACGAGCGGGGAACTTAGAATAAGCAATTTCCTGTTGTGGCAGATGGCTTATACAGAAATATATGTTACTGATGTTCTATGGCCTGATTTTACCAAAAAGGATTTAATCGATGCTATAAAAGATTATCAAAGAAGAGAGAGAAGGTTTGGTCTTACACAACACCAGATAAAGACTGGCTCTAGCTCCACCTGAGAAAATTGGTAAATCTGACAGGATAATAAAAATTTTTATGAAGAATAATTTGTTAGCCAAGAGGTTTTTGACTGGAATAATTGCTATCCCACTGCTTGTGGCCTTAATTGGCTGGGG
>WTBG01000292.1 GCA_013139225.1 Deltaproteobacteria bacterium | reverse complement strand
TCAAGCAGTTATCTGTGTGGTACCTTTTTTCCAAATCTATTTTATTAGAGTTATAAGAGAAATCTTAAGAATACCACCGGGTGAGTACATCAGCCTGGTTCCACTAATCACAAGCACTTTCCTTCTCATACTCCCCTTTAGCTTTATGATTGGTTTAATTTTCCCTTGTGCTAGTAAACTGACCGTTGAAAAAGTAAACCCAGTTATAACGTCTGATCAAGGCTCTAAACCCCGCCCATACTCATTGCTTTTTTCACTCTACTGCATATGGCGGGATTTCCTTTCTAACGGGTTGAAAAATAAGGCACAACAGATAGGGAGGGTCTACATTCTGGAGGCGGTGGGAAGTCTCATAGGTGGTCTGGTTCTAACATTCTACCTGTTAACTCATTTCAAACCTTATGAAACATTATCTACAATTTCTCTATTGATTTTAATAAATTGCCTCATTTTATTATTATTACATAAAGGCACATCTTTTCGTAGAATCTATCTGGGAACATCTATCCCCCTCCTTTTACTGCTGGGTTATCTCTTAACATCTGGAAATATTGCTAAATTCGACGATATTCTTATACAAAAGAGATGGGAAACATATCAAAACCGGTTAAATATGATCTCCTCTCTCGATTCAATATATCAAAATATTGTGGTTGCTAAAAAAGAGGATCAATATAGCCTCTTCAGCAATGGGCAGTATATGTTGTCTTTCCCTGATCCCTACCAATCTGCCGTTTTTGCCCACTTTAACCTCTCACTCCATCCCTATCCCCGTAAGGTTCTGCTGGTTGGTGGAGGTTTGGCAGGCATAATTGAGGAAATGTTGAAGCATCCTGTAACTATGCTCCATTATGTTGAGCTCGATCCTGAGTTGATTGAGGCAAGTCTTCCTTTTTTGCCAAAAGAGGACAGAAATGCCCTGGAGGATAAACGAGTCGAGGTCTTTTCCACTGATGGCAGGTATTATATAAAAAACGCGGCAGAGAAGTACGACATGGTAATTCTAAATATTCCTGATCCTTCTACCGCAATGCTCAATCGTTTTTATACTCTTGAGTTTTTCGAGGAAGTCAAAGAGATACTTAATGATGGTGGGATTATAACAATAGGGATTACATCCGCAGTCAATTATATTGGTGAAGAAGTTGGGGTTTACACAAGTTCCCTTTACCATACTTTAAGGAAGGTTTTTCCCCATATAGTAGTAGTTCCTGGAAGTAAAAATTACTTTTTAGCTACATCTATACCCGGTGTGATAACTGCAGACAGTAAAGTTCTGGCAGAAAGATATCAAACCCGGCACATCTCATCCGACTACTTTACACCATATCACTTTGCCATGCTTTTACCTGAAGAGAGGGTAAAGTTCATTCAGAAGTCTCTAGAGAAAAAGAGAGGTGTGCGAATTAACACTGACTCCCACCCCATTACCTATTTCTACAATCTAGTTCTCTGGGAAATTTTCTCTGGTAAAAGGGGTGAAGGGAACATTTTTGAGCGTCTTTCTCCCGGTGGTTTAAACTGGTTCATCCTCCCTCTTGTAATCCTGTTTCTTTTAAGGACAATCTATGTGCTACTCAAAAAAGATAGAGCACCCCACCATCTAAAATTTAACGGATTGCTGGCTATAGCCACTACAGGTTTTGCAGGAATGGCCTTAGAGATTATCCTCCTTTTTGCTTTTCAGAATATCTATGGATACGTTTACCACAAAGTGGGATTGATTGTAGCACTATTTATGTTAGGTCTATCCCTGGGTGGGTATCTTATGAATCAACTCATTTCAGGCAAAGAAAGGAACTGGATCAGCATGTTAATCGTAATCGAGTTCCTCATATGCATCTATTCTCTTAGCTTGCCTCATATTATCACTTTGTTCTCATCGGTAATAAGTGTGGGGACAACCATCAGTCTGGAATACCTCTTTATGATTTTAGTTGTGGGAGCTGGTTTGTTAACAGGCTTGGAATTTCCCCTGGTGAGCAGGATTTTTATTGATCATGAGGAAGTAGGAACTGTTGCAGGGTGGGTAGATTCTTTTGATCACCTGGGGGCATGTTTTGGTGCCCTCCTTACCGGAACTCTCTTGGTACCTCTTTCGGGAACTTTAAATAGCTGTCTCTTCACAGGAGTGCTTAACCTCATGAGCGGCCTTCTACTGGTAATTTACCTCCTGCAGAGAAGAGAATAATTTATCTCCGCGTTCTCTGTGGTGAATACTTGCTAAGTTTTTTCCCAAACACCAGGGATCACATGCCCACATTTTGGACATCTGCCATCTTTAATCACATTCTTAATAATATGGTATCCTATTCTCCTGATGAGCAATTCCCCACAAGATGGACAATAGGTGTTTTCACCTTCGTTACCTGTTACATTTCCCAGATACACATAGTGTAATCCTATCTCTCTTGCAACCTTACGAGCATTTTCCAGCGTCTTAACAGGAGTTGAAGGAAGATTCTTGATCTTATACATGGGGTGGAAGCGAGAGAAGTGGACAGGCACTCCAACTCCTAATTCTGCCTTTATCCACTGACACATCTTCCTTATCTCACTCTCACTGTCATTTAAGGTTGGAATAAGCAGCACAACGATCTCATACCAGATTCCCACTTTCTTTAAAGTCTTCAAGGTATTAAGAACTGGTTTAAGCTCTCCACTGCAATAATCCTTGTAAAAATTCTCAGTAAATGCTTTTAGATCAACCTTCACACCTGTGAGTTGTTTGCAAAGCTCAATCAACGGCTCCTCATTGATAAAACCATTTGATATCATCACACTGCCAATACCCTCGCTTCTTGCCAGCTTAGCCGTGTCGTACATATACTCATAAAACACTACGGGTTCAGTATAAGTGTAGGCAATAGTTGGACAAGCTTTTCGCTTCGCTAACGAGACCACTTCTTTGGGAGGCAAGTAAAAGCTTTCCACCTGTTCCGGTCGGTATTGTGCAATCCTCCAGTTCTGACAAAATTTGCACTCAAAATTACACCCGGCAGAAGCAATGGAAAATGCATTGGTTGAAGGAAGATAGTGAAACAGGGGTTTCTTTTCAATGGGGTCAATGTGAGCAGCACAGGATTCACCATAGACTAAACTATAGTATTTCCCCTGTCTATTTTCCTTGTTCCCGCAGTAACCCCTTTCCAGATCAGCAATCTCACATTTCTTGGGACAGATCTCACATTGAATCTTCAAACCAGGAAGTTTCTTATAAAAACTCACCTCTTTTAAATGAGGTTCCTCTGCGGCTAAAGCAGTTGAGGGATTGAGGAACTTCCACGCTCCTATACTGCAAAGACCATTAGAAACATATTTAAAAAAATCTCTTCTGGTATAATTCTCATTCATGAGAACCCTTTCTGTAACTTTTCACCACAGAGATCGCAGAGTGCGCTGAGAAGAATTAAAAAATATAATTGCCAGTGAGAATGGCAACTCTAACCCAGCAGGATAATTTT
>WTBG01000339.1 GCA_013139225.1 Deltaproteobacteria bacterium | reverse complement strand
CGCAAAGTTTCCACAGCCCGGCACCAGGATTAAGGTCATAGCAGAAAGACTTTGACATTTGACACAAATATATAGATTTTTCCTTCAAGCTTAATAATTTATTTCTGCAGATCATCCAATTCCTGTTTTTGTGGGTTAGTGGAATTTTTCGTTTGCTCCATGAGCTTTGTATTCTCATCTTGTAAGTTAACCAGGTCATTTTTCATTGATTCTGCAGATTGAATGGATTTTTCAACTGTCCCCTTCATCTTTTTGATCTGATTTTTGAGATTGGCATTTTCTTTCTCTATAGTTTCAATATAGCTATTAACTTCAGTCAAGAGCCGCTTTATATTTGGCTTATCACTCTTCTTACCCCAAATCCCGTAACCTATTATAATACCGAGTATGAGCATGATGATAAGTCCAATAAAAAACATCCTCCAAAAAAACGCCTTTTTTTTAGAACCCTGATCATTCATTTTGTATTCTCCTCTTTAAGTAATATTTCAAAATATTTTATATGTTTTCAAGTATTGTCCTTTTCCACAGCTTCCAGGAGGTTGGTATATATCTCAGGGAGGCTGTACAGCACCCGATTCCAAGAAGGAATTTGAGTCCCTTCTGTCTGCTCTTTACTCTGTTCCCAGGCAGTCCAAATGAAATCCCTGAAGTACTGAACCGTAAGCTCTTCCTGGTGGCGGTCGAAGAATAAGTCATTCACCTCTGCATCATCGCTGTAATTTTTGATAAATAACAAGGCATTCTGGTAATACGTATGCCGCATCATATCTACAAGAGCATCATCCAGGGAAATGCCATAAGACCGCATGTAGTTTAAATAAAATTTTGTAATGTCCACTACCATTTTGTGGAGTCCTTTGCTGGCATTATCCGGAGAGAGAACCTGGTGCTTGTGTTCATAGTTGGGTATTAGATCAATCTGGGCAATTTTTCTTGGAATGACCCGGTGGTAGACCTCTGACAAGGTGGACACTTCCAGCCCCCAATCACAGGCGATGTTGATTCCTCGAGCCAGCCTTGTGGTAAAACTAAACTCGCCGGCCAGCGGATAGTTGTAAGTTCTGTGATAGCTGAAGAAATGCTCAAGTTCGTGGAAACCCCTGTCATGCATAAGACGTATCATGGCATCAACAAAGGGGGTCACAAAAAGTCTCGTCACCCTGCCTTTCATGGCCCGTTCTGTGGGAGAGATCCGAAGATAGTATCCTTTGCAAAATTCAAAGTCATTGTTCGGATTGGCTGCTGGTTCAATAAGCCGCCCTAAAAGTATACGGTCATAGGTGACAATATCACAGTCGTGAAGTGCAATCACATCACAATCCTCTCGAGCGAAAAGATAACCCAGAGCAATCCATACAGACTGTCCTTTTCCTTGAATTCCAGTATGGATGTCCCGTTTTTGGATATCCTGGAAGATGCGCTGGATACGTGGCCCATCTACCCAGACGAGTTTTACATCTCGTTCAGATGTTTGGAGTTTTTTAAAATATTCTCTAGCCTCCTGAAACTTTGCTTCCTCACTAGTACCATTAAAAGCTACAACTACACACTTAAGGTAGCTAACTTGTTGGATTTCATCCATAATATGGTTTAAAACTTCGGGATTTTGAAGTTCAGTGTAGAAACAGGGGAGAAGAAGGCTGATTCTTAAGTGACGGGAATATTCTTCCAGCTTGCGTTCCAGGCTTGTCAGATATTCCTCCCGATCAAAAACCTCATAAAGGGCATGGAGTGTAGTAATAATTCCTTCTTGATGAAAATCGGCCATGACTCTTTCTCCTTTCTTTTCTCGTTTTATTAAACTTCGATATGTGTTCTTAAAAGAGAGTTGCCCGAAATGTGAAAACATAATGCAACAAAAAGATCAGAAAATCCCATCTGCAGGAGAGACATCATTGGTAAAAGATGGGGAGAATGAAACGTTAATCTGACTAACCTTCCGCTTTTAACTTTTCTCTGTTTTTTGATCCCACACCTGTAGGAGATAATCCTTTTGCTCTTCGAATTTCACCGCCTGTTCTTCTACTAAAGCCTCTGCCTCCTGAGAAGACATCTCTAAACTCTGCCTCACAAAAGAAGCTACCCGAGCATAGTAGAGTGGAGTAACGAGATCGATAAGCTTATAACGGTTGATACTCCAGGCATGGAAAGTAGCAGCCAATTCAAATAGTATCCTCACCCATGAATTCGTCGGGAAGTAAAATTGATTCGAATCCATTTTAACAGCTTTTTGAATCTCATTGAAACACGATTTGCTGAAGATATCCTTCCAGAGAGGTGAAAACTGCTGGAACCCAATCTTGAAGCGTTGAATAATACCATCCAAATCTACCTTCACTGGTTCTGGTTCGCTACAGCCCTCAAATCCAAAGGTTTCCACCGGCTCACTCCCTCGAATCTCTTTCCACTTGTTTTCATAGCGTTCCATTAAAGAGAAGAGAGTCCAGATAACCTGTCTGAACATAGCCCCCAAGTGCTGACCCGGGTCCTTGGCATCGTGGATTTTAACTCCCAGGTTAGACTGACAGAGGCGGAAACCCTGGGTGATGGCATTGGTAGTCATCCAGATATCGATTCCGTAGTGAGCTACATCTGTATCCCACACATCCTG
This sequence comes from Deltaproteobacteria bacterium, assembly GCA_013139225.1. Taxonomy (GTDB): domain Bacteria; phylum Desulfobacterota; class WTBG01; order WTBG01; family WTBG01; genus WTBG01. The sequence goes on along the minus strand of WTBG01000339.1, from coordinate 1,700 downwards.
CTCAATATAAAATTTGGCGACGTCTCTGGAAAGTGCAAAATCACCTCCGATAGGCTGTCGGATACGCCTGCCGTATAGAGCACGGGTGAGGTTATAAACAATATTGTTAGTGATAGTCCCGTCGTACTTATGACGGAGGTAGACGGGTGCTACAAACTGGTATTTTTTTGTGAGAACAGGGTCTAACAAGTAGTTAATCCAATCAGAAGTGATACTCCTGAGGTCTGAATCCACAACAGCACACGCGCTGACTTTGAGCCGTTCAGCAGTTTCGAATATTGATCGAAGGGCTGTTCCTTTCCCTCCCGGTCCCCGATATATAGATGTAATCTTCTCTTGCCATGGCTTTATTTCAAACTCCCTGGCCACTTCCCGGGTATCATCCGTAGATCCTCCATCGGCTATGTGAATTACACTCCTTTTATCCTTATAATGTTTAGCCAGGCCATGGGTAACCATCTGGATCACATGAGCAATGGTCTGTTCATTATTGTAGCAGGGAATACCTACTACGATATCTGCAGTATCGATTTCTTCAATCCGTTTAGATGTGTAAGCTCTCAGAGCGGTGTCATAGTTCATAGTGTATTCCTTTACAGTATCTGTAACAGCATAGTGGTATAGAAACCATTGCAGCGAACGAAATACAGGTTAGATATCCTGTAAATAAGCCTTGTATAAGTCAAATAAAAATATAGTCAACATAAATGACTCAATCTAAACACATGAGGTTCAATAAAATTCAGGCCTAATGTATATTTTTCTTTTTCCACGGACTTTTCTAGCAGCAAGGCGGTATGCCTCCAGGTACTGCCTTGCTACAATCTCCCAACTCACAACCTCATTGAGATACTTAAAAAGATTATTTCCCATTGTAATCCTGAGGTCCTCATCCGTAGCGATCCTCAGAGCATTTTTTTTCAGTGTCTCTTTTGAACTAAAAAGGAGTCCTCCTTCAGATTCAACTGTTTGTTCAGTCAAACCCTCCATTGGAGCAGTTGTAACATAAGGTTTATTCAATGCAATAACCCGCGCCAGTGTTCCAGACTGTGTTTCATCCAAGGATGGAAGAACAATAAAGTCACATACCGCCATCACCTTATAGTATATATCCCCTCGCGGAATGAATTGAAAGAATTTTGCAATGCCATTTATCTCCAGCAACTTGACACTACCAACATACTTCTCAAAATCCGGTTTGTGATCCGGATCACGCATCTCACCAGCAGCAAATAAAAACCAGTCTTCCCCTGTTTGCTCAAGAATTTCGTAATAAATTTCCTGCCACATACTGGTAAGAATATCCCATTTTTTATTGGACTGTATCCAACCTATAAGGCCAATAATGTGTTTCCCGATAAAATCATCAAGGCCGAGTTCTCGTTTCAAGTCATCAACCTGATCAATTGCCCAGCGATAATCAGGTCGTGCACCATGAGGAACTATCATAATGTTTGTCGGAAGGTCCCATCCATAATTTGTAAAGGTCCATTCAAGGCGCCACTTCTGATAATGACATTTAAAAAAGACAATCGAACATTTCTGACATATGTTTCTTACAAATTCCTCCTCACGTACTTTCATTCGACCATGAATTGTATGGGGTTCTACAACTACAGGATAGTCAGAAAGCATGTCAATCATTTCAAGAAACCCCTGGTTTTTATCACCCTCACCGTTTTTATTTTTATACTCATAAA
>WTBG01000280.1 GCA_013139225.1 Deltaproteobacteria bacterium | reverse complement strand
TTATCATCCCTTCCTTCATTAATGCGAATTTCCCTACTTTTCCGTTTAATGTAGCCACAATTTTCTCTGCTGTTCGCTTCCCAATTCCCTTCATTTTCTCCAGCGTCCTAACATCTCTCTCTTCAATAGCTCTAGCAATCTCTGGCACAGGAAGCACTAGGGCTTTAACCGCTGCGGTGGGACCAATAGCCTCCACCTTAATAAATTTTTCAAAGAACTCCTTTTCAATGTCGAAATTAAAACCCACCAGTACCGGTTTGGGTTGTCTTTCGCTCTGATGGTAAAAAATATGAAGCTTTACATGGTCTCCTTCTTCGCCAGCCTTTTTATCGTTATAGGTTCGTCTCACAATAGATGGCAAAAGCACCTCATAACCGATGCCATTTGAGAGAACTACCACTCTATCTTTATTTTTTTTTAATAGCTTTCCTTCTAAAAAACTAATCATAAGTTATGCCACGGATTTTCACGGATAAACACAGATATTTCTCTTTTGTGCCCTTAGTTCAACATATAATTTAAAATCCTAATAATCTGTGTTTAGCCCGTTAGATGGTTTTGAAATTTTATCTATCTGTTGAAAATATCATAAATTACCTAATATGATAAAAGACTTCAGCCAACTATCTAACGGGGTTTATCTGCGTCCTGAAAAATAATTTCCTATGCTACCAGCGAAAAATACCATTCCTCGAAAGACCTATAATAGCCAGGGCCATGGCATCTGAGACATGGTCTGATTTAATGGGTTCCTTAACATTGAGAATTTTCCGGGTCATCTTTTCTACCTGCTTTTTACTTGCCCTCCCATTTCCAGTCAGGGCACTTTTTAATTCAGTTGGTTTAATCTCACAGACGTTTATTTTCTTGTGCTGGGCAGCGAGATAAACAACACCTTTCACCGTACCAAGTTGAATAGCAGCTTTCGGATATTTTTTATAAACGAAGACATCTTCCATGACCAGAAGTTGAGGGTGCCAGCAGGAAATTACTTCAGACAGTTGATAGTAAATACTGTCCAGTCGCTCAGAGAAAGTGAGTTTAGGACTGGTTTTAATATCACCCCAGTGGCAGGCTCTTCCACCCCTCTCCAGAATTTCAACAACCGCAAAACCTGTAGAGGCAAGACCCGGATCCACTCCAATAGCTTTAATGTGTGATATCATAAATGTATCAAAATCAACTTTGATGTATTCATAAAAAGTCCAATTTGCTCCTTATTTGTCATTCCTGCGGAAGCAGGAATCCAGTAATTCCAGGTTGTTATGGACTCCCGTTCCCCAATCAGGTCGAGGACAGGTTTCGCGGGAGTGACTCGATTTTTGACTTTTTACGAGAGCATCAGCTTTCCTAAGATGTAATATTTTCCATTATATCATCAGGGATATCAAAATTGGCATAAACGTTTTGAACATCATCGGAGTCTTCAAGTGTTTCCATCAACTTCAAAACCTGCTCTGCTTCTTTCTTATTCAGTTTTACCGTGTTTTGGGGAATCATGGAAATCTTGGCAAAAACATATTGCAGACCATTTTTGTCTAAAGCTTCTTTTACTGCTTCAAAATCATTGGGATCAGTAATAATCTCTAGTGTAGAACCTTCATCATTAATATCATCTGCACCGGCATCCAGAGCTACCTCCATAAGTTTGTCCTCATCCACCTTCTCTTTATCAAAAGAGATCAACCCTTTTTTATCAAACATCCATGCAACACATCCTGTCGAACCTATGTTCCCATTATACTTAGTAAAAGCATGTCGCAGCTCCGCCATAGTCCTATTCTTATTATCAGTCATGATGTCCACCAAGATTGCAACTCCGTTTGGCCCATAGCCTTCAAGGACAGATTCCTCATAGTGAACACCTTCCAGCTCCCCCGTTCCCTTCTTAATCGCCCTTTCGATATTATCCTTGGGCATATTTTCAGCCTTCGCCGTTTCGATTGCAGTTCGAAGCCTTGGATTCCCATCAGGGTCTCCCCCTCCCGCTCGTGCCGCCACACTAATTTCTCTTATTATCTTGGTAAAAATCCTGCCCCTTTTTGCATCAGCAGCTCCCTTCTTATGTTTGATGCTGCTCCATTTTGAATGACCAGACATTTCTCTCTCCCCGTCAATTTAATGGATTTAAATACACTTCTATATCATATTAAGGCTAAAATATCACAATACAACAATTATTGCAAAAGAAAAAAGTTGAGGGAATACCACATTTACTTCTTGATTTTCACTGTGATTAAAATTATCTATTCCTTGAACTGTTTGGAGATTAGGGAAGTCTGCTTTGGAATTATCAGTGGATGGAACTGCAAGAAAGATCTACACCATCCTTTTTTACGAGTTACATACGCATCCTCAAAAGGCGGTTATCTTACCTTTTCTTTCCCTTAAAAACTGCAAGGACATCTCGTTGGGTCAGTATCCCCATAAGATGTTTTGTTTCCCGATCATCAATTACTGGCAGCAGATCAGTTTTTTCTAGCTCAAATAGATCCAAAGCTTCATTTATGGTAGCTTTTGAATGAATAAAGGGGCCTGCGGGGTTTGCAACATCTTTGGCAATGACAAGGTCTTTCATAATTCCATCATAGAGAACATCGCGTATGTCCTGAAAAGATATCATCCCGGTAAATTCTCCAATTTCATTTACCACAGGGAAAAGATTGTAACGGCTATGTTCAATTACTTTTAAAATCTGGTCGAGATGCGTTTCTTCATGGATTACCTCAACATGTGTTCTCATAACATGTTCAACAAGAACCTCTCCAGTAAATTGCTTGCTTTTCCACACAGGAATTCCGAGGGAATGACGCAGCCGTAGAATAATTTCTCTAAATGTGTCCCTGAAAGGAGTACCTTCATCCCGATGAATCAATTTAATGACTTTTACTTCTCCTGATTTTACTATAGACCATCTGACAGCAAGTGGCCCAAGAATTTCAAAAACGATCACCGTGGAGAAGATGGTAGTTGAGACAACTTCTCCAAGTTTCTGATCTCTATCTTCTATTAACAAGGCGAGGCCGAGGGCTACACCTGCCTGAGCAAGGAGCCCGCATCCACCATATCTTTTCAGGCTTTGACTTGCCCGTGCTTGAACGGCACCATAAAAGACTCCTAAAACCTTACCTGCGACACGCCCCGCAACATAAAGCACGCCAACTCCCCCCACTACAGACAAAAGATCCCAATGAAGACTCGCACCGGACAGAGCAAAAAATGCAGCATATATAGGCAGATCTATTCTTTTAAGCTCTTCAAATAACATCTTGCCCTTTTTGGCAATGTTTATTACCGTTGCTCCCATTACAAGGTTTACCAGTAGTGGTGACACATTTAGCATCTGAGCTAAACCTATCCCCAGAATAATTGTTCCAACAGTTAAGACGATAAGTTCATTAGCTTTGGTGATACGTTTCTCAAAGACGCTTAAGAGAAAACCAAGAATGAAACCGGCTGCAAGAGAAACAAGCATGCTTCCTAAAGAAGAAAAAAGTGTTAAAATAAATGTGGTGGAGGATTCACCATGAGACAGGGCAATCACAGTTGGGAAACAGATGGTAAACAAAGTCAAACATATAAAGTTATTCAACCCTGTAAGGATAAGAAGAGAATTGGTTACCACTCCCTCAGAATCATATTCCCTCAGGACAAGAAGAGTTGCTGCAGGGGCAGTAGCGATTGCGAGGATACCCAGACAGATGGCTACAGGTAAGTTCGTTGTAAAAAAGAAAAGTGAGCAAAAGACAAGAAAGAAGGTTGCAAAGGTTTCACAAAGGGAAATGGTTATTATTTTTTTTCCCATTTTCTTAAAGCGTTCATTCTGAAACTCACCGCCTATGCTAAAAGCAATAAGCCCAAGTGCAAGATCGCACAAAAAACGCAGCTCACAGATTGAACCATCAATTCTCTGAGAGAGAACATTTGAAAAAATATTGATTGCTGATGGACTAAGCAGAATTCCTGCTAAGAGGTATCCTGTTACTTTCGGTACTCTAAAATGGGAGACAAATCTGCCCATCATAAGACAGAGTATTAATAGAGCACCCAGATAAAGTGTGGAAATCATAAATTCTGGCATAGGACTGCATGTGGGAAGAGAATTAATGAATGCTAGAAAAATATCACTTTGATGTTAAGAAAGCAAAATATTTCTGCAAAATTAGTGAAGCTCTTCACCTGTTCCGATATGTTCATTCTGCCTTGTCTATACAAGTTTTGCATCTTGTGTCTTGCATCAGCTTACCCTTATCCTTTACCCACTATACATTCTGTGATATAGGAAGAAAGGC
>WTBG01000260.1 GCA_013139225.1 Deltaproteobacteria bacterium | reverse complement strand
AATCTTTACAAACTTGAAACTATAACCGATCGTGCAAAATATCGTTTTTCAAAAGATGCCAAAGACGCTTATTTAGACACACTAATCATAGGTATTGCTGATTTTATGGCAACTCGAAAATCATCGCTGAACGAAAAAAAGGAGGCCTCTTTCCTTAAGTTCGTTAGCCATTTAATAGATTATTATTATCAGGAATTTCCAAAAAGCAGATTCAAGGCATTGCTTAATGGCAATGAAGTCATGGAAACTTTACATATAAAGTCGGGGAAAAAAGTTGGGGAATTATTGGCTCTGATTGAAAATGCTGAAAGGGAGGGTACTATATCCAATAGGGAGGAAGCAGTTAAACTTATTACCTCCAAATACAGAATGGAAGATAGGTAATAGATTTTAGTAGAGAATATAGCAAATGGGTAATTAATTCTCTTGATACTAGATGCTGGATACCAGATTTATCAATCTCTGTGTGTTCTGTGGTTTATGACAATACTCAAGGGAAAAGTGCTGGCTGATTGATGCCTAACTCTTCGTTAAAACCTGCCATAATATTCATATTTTGCACTGCTTGTCCTGAACCACCTTTAAGCAAATTATCAATAACTGAAACAACGACAAGTCGGTTTGTCCTTGAATCAATGGTAATGCTTATATCACAGTAATTTGAGCCTTTTACCTGGTTTGTAGATGGGAATGTACCTAATGGACAGATTCTCACAAAAATGTCATTCTGATAAAAGTTCTTATAGAGATTCAAAACCTCATCTTCCGACATTTCTTTCGACATTGTGGTATAGATTGTAGCCAGGATTCCTCGATTCATGGGAACGAGGTGCGGAGTGAATAAAAGAGAAACATTCTTTTGAGCAATTAAACTGAGCTCTTGCTCCATTTCTGGTGAATGCTGATGTTTAGCTACCTTATATGCCTTTACTCCCTCGTTAACTTCAGCAAAAAGCGAAGAAAGCACTACACTCCTTCCAGCTCCGCTTACACCAGATTTTGCATCAGCTATGATATTATTCAAATCAATTAGATCATTCTTAATTAATGGAGCTAATGCCAAAATCACAGCAGTCGGGTAACATCCTGGATTTGCAACTAACTGAGCATTCTTTATTTTCTCTCGATAAAGCTCAGACAAACCATATACAGCGTCTTGCAACAATTCAGGAGCGGTATGCTTTTGATACCAATTTTCATATATAGCAGGATCGTTGAATCGAAAATCAGCACTTAAATCTATCACCTTTTTGCCCAGTTTTATCAATTGAGGCACAACACTCATAGCTTCTTTATGAGGTAGAGCAACAAATACAAAATCAGCCTTACTTACCCCCTTTTTTTCTGATATAGACTTAAAATCAATTTTTATCTTGTCATGGAGAGAAGGAAAAACCTCTCCCACTTTCTTCCCGGCAAATTTTTCAGAACTAACTGAAGTAAGCTCCACATGGGGATGCTGAACGGATAATCTCATCAACTCAAATCCGGTATATCCACTTGCACCTATTATTGCTGCTTTTAGCATTGTTTTAATTAACCTTCTGTAATTTTTTTGACCAATGTCTTTTTAGATTACAAGAATTTCTTATAGATTCCTGCTTGAATAAAAAAAGAAGGCCAAAAGGCCTCCTTTTAGGAAGATCACAAAACACATCCTACCTCTTAGAAAATTGAAACTTTGCTCTGGCCTTTCTTTGCCCATACTTTTTTCGTTCTTTTATTCTGGAATCACGTGTTATTAAACCAGCTTTTTTTAATATACCCCTGAAATCAGAGTCAATATCAAGGAGAGCCTTGGCAATACCATGTCTAATCGCTCCTGCCTGACTGCTAAAGCCACCACCTTTAACATTAACATAAATATCATATTTCCCTGATGTCTCAGTCAATTCAATTGGCTGTTTAATGACCATTTTAGAAACGTCGTTTACAAAATACTCATCGAGCGCCCTTTTGTTTATCTCAAACTTCCCTTCGCCCGGCTTCATCCTGACCCGTGCTATAGCACATTTCCTTTTCCCAGTTGCGTAAAATACATTGTCTTCCATAATTAGTACACCTTAGTTAGTAATTAATTAAATCTTTAGCTCTTTTGGCATCTGTGATTCATGTGGATGATCAGTGCCTGCATAAACCTTCAGCTTTTTAAACTGTTGCCTCCCCAGTCTGTTTTTGGGCAACATTCCTTTTACAGCATGTTTAATAATTTCTTCGGGCTTTTTTTCTAACATCTCACTAGCAGTTTTTACTTTAATGCCGCCAGGATAACCAGTGTGCCTGTAATATAATTTATTTTGAAGTTTATTGCCTGTTAAATGTATCTTCTTAGCATTAACAACAATTACAAAATCACCAGTATCTACATGGGGAGTAAAGATAGACTTGTGCTTCCCCCTTAGTACAGTGGCTATCTTACTAGCCAATTTACCCAATACTTTATCGTTGGCATCAACCAGATACCAGGATCTATCAATTTCGTTCTTTTTTGCGCTAATCGTAGCCATATATACCTCAATGTTAATAATCTATAAAACTCTTACTTATATTATAAAATTCTAAACTTGTCAATTATTTTTTTATAAATTTTTTCAATTGTTTGATTTTAACCTTATCATCTATTGGGAAAGCCCATTTTTTCTACCCTTGATTTGATGTCCTCTTTATCTTCCAGCATCTTTTGCAGCTTTTCCATGATATCCGGTTTTTCTTCGAAAATCTTTGGAAACAATTCTTTGTAAGTCCCCCCGATCTTACCAAACAACTTGGCAAAACTTAAAGTATGAGGAACAGGTTTCCCAGGTAATGCTGCCATATAATCCAACTCTTCAGCATTAAGATAATCCCAGATATTACCACCAACACCTACAGCTCGCTTCCCACGAGGCTCTATACAATTTGAAGTGTACCAATCAAGATAGGGAGCAAGTCCTTCTTCGCCAAACGTCCCATCATGAAATGCTTTCGTTAGGATATGACCCAGCTTATGACCCGCGCAAAGGGAAGCTGTGATACTGAACTCTTGACTCCAGAAAGCATCACCAACCATTATTACATGATCTTTGTATGGTTTCTCAAGCACCTGCCAAATATTTACCACACAAGATTCTCCACCCTCAAGCCTTTTTGCATTCTTAAACCAGGAAG
>WTBG01000180.1 GCA_013139225.1 Deltaproteobacteria bacterium | reverse complement strand
TAAGTGCCAAGATACATAAGAAAATTACCCCGGTAATGAGGCTCATATAAAAGAAAGGCTGGAAATAGTAGAGGTAAGCGAGTTCAATCCAACCCAGATGATCGGCTACTGGACGTATCCAATCTAGCGAGAGATTGGCAAATAAAATGGATAGAGGGTAGAATAAAATGGTGTAGGTTCTGGTAAGGATAATCAGAGGATCAAACAGGTAAATTACATTTGCACCTGTAATTGAAGCAGCAATTAATCCGATAAGCAAATAAAATTTTAAATTCCTCAATCTTACTACAAATCGCGGTTTTCTGGTGCCCAAGAGCTTATGGAATAGATCTAATAATGTTCCCAAAGGACAGAGGTAACCGCAAAAAAACCTGCCAAACAACACGGTGAGCACCAACAGTATCACTGCCGGTAGTGCTTTTACGATAACCTCTCTTGTTGAAAGTGTAGTACATAAAGCAATCAGGGGATCTGCCCTTAGGAAAAAGTCAACAGGTATCCAGGAAGTTAGGGGGTAGCTAGCACGGAAGAAAAGATAGGTGAAGAAAAAGAGGGAAAAAAGCTGAATGGTTCTTCTCACACGTTCTCCTTCTTAATTTGTAGTTTGTCTAGGTTGATATTCCCAAGACCCATCCGATGAGCTGCTACAATATGTTTTATATTTGCTGCATCGAATTTTTTATTATACCACCTTGCTACACTAACTCCGTAGGCATCAACTGCCACCGGATCAACTCCAGCAATGATGGTATTCAATTTTTCTACTTTTCCCGGTCCTGCAGGTCCTCCAGTAATCAATGCTCTGGATGCATCTATGATAGTCAATGAGGGTTTGACTACAGAACTTAAATCGGCAATCGCCTGGTTTAAATCCACTTTGGAATGAAAGTATCCTCTGTTCCAGATCACACCCATTAGACCCTTCATCCCCAAACTTACTCCTGTTGCGCTGTGAGATTTAGCAGTCGGCATGTTAATCAGCACATCACACCTTATAACCTCCTTCATGATTTCGAGGTGTTTAATCACTTTGCCCTGAGGTACACTCACCGATTGATAAAACTTCTTGTCATTTAGAGCAAGCACGTGCGTTTTTTCAATAGGCTGGCAATGTTTTTTGATACCGGATCTCTCCAAGCAGAGCTCTTCCTTCTGAAGGGTATGGTCCAAAACCAGCACATTTTGGGCGCCGGCCTCTATACATGCTTTGGCCACAGTAGCCACCACTAGGGGGTTGGTATTGGATGCTTCTTCTGGGGTTTTAGCAAAAGACATATTGGGTTTTATCACAACCCTTTGTCCTTTTTTTACAAACCGTTTGATGCCACCCAGCAGATCAATAGCCTTACGAACTGCTTTCCCCGGATCGCCCGTGACCACCGCCAGATCGGCTGAATTGAGTTCGCTTACAGATCCCCATGCATTGCTTTGTATAGAAATCAGTGGATAAGCGATGGTAAGCAAGAATCCTGTTTTGACTGAAGTCTTTAAAAAATCTCTTCTTGCCCGTTTGTATGAGTCACTGACTATTTTTGACATAAAAAAATTTCTCCCCAAAAATCCACTTGAAAATTATAGCTACCTATAAATGATTAACATAAAAGCACATCTCCATCAACCCAATTTCGTTGAGAAGAACTGGTCTAAAGAGAAATGCGACGGTAATCATTCATTCCGAGCAAATCGCAATAGATATTTTGGCATATTTATTGCCATTCATTTATGTAACGCACTGATCCAATTGATATATAGAAATGAAGATTACTATATACTCATAAACGTAGCTTTCTTAATTATACCTAATTATGTTCTAAATGGAGCATTTAATGGATAAATTAGTATTAGTATCTAGTAAACAGAACAGAGATATACGCGTACCTTTTAAAAATGTGGTTAAATTTGGTGTGGACCGGTCTAACTTGCATTTAGACAAGGCTCATGATATCAGCAAAAGCGGTATGTTTATAGAAACGGAGAAAAAACTCAAGGTGGGATCCAAAGTTCATTTGAATTTTGACCTTATTACAGATTTCCAAGTAAAAAATATTAAAGCTGTAGGGAAGGTAGTTAGGTTGGCAGATACTATAGAAAAAGCTGGTAAAAGTGAAGGTTCGGGAGTTGGCATCAAATTTTCTCTTTTACCAAGTGAAGAGTTTTTGATACGCGGCTTTGTAAAGGACATTGCTAATCAAACAACAGAGTCCTCTCCTTCGTCAAATCAACCGGCAAAGCACATCTGCGTGGAAGTTAAAAACCCACCTGATTCTTTGTTTTGCTTATTCAAATGGTGGTTGAAAGATATAGTTGCCAAGGCTTTTGCATTTAACGGCTTAATCATGCAATTGGTGATATTAGTAATTTTTGTAGCGATATCTATTATGGTGTTTTTATAGGACAACAGAGCTTTCTAAAGGAATTACCAATCAATTAATATTTTCTTTTTCTTCCCCGAATATCGGTCTTTAAAATAGACAAATCCATTTTGCTTTCCATATTCATAAAGCTTGTAGGTTATTTCAACATCATCCTTACAATAAGCTATCAGTTCATCTGTTTTCCCTTCTCTATACCATCTAATTGCTTGAAGACCGTCAGCGCTTTTACCCGTTCCTAAAGTAGCTTGTGCCAGGGAATCGAGGCTCACGCGAAAACCGAGTTTGTTTTTTATGTGAAGCAGCATGTCTATTGTCTTCAGTTGAGAGAAGTCCTTTGGCGTATAGGGTTTTAGCACTCGATAATCAAATTGAA
>WTBG01000326.1 GCA_013139225.1 Deltaproteobacteria bacterium | reverse complement strand
TCAATTTCAGATGGTGATAAGGGAATAATTGAGGAAATGTTTAGCTGTAAGGAATTCTGGTAAGTGACAGCTGTTGATTTTATTTTGATAAAATCATCCTTTTGAAAGAGTTTAGCCAACTTTTCAGCCTGTTCCCACACTTTACCATTAACTTCTCCTGTCTTATCAATCAGCGTAAGATTCAGGTAGGGGGTTCCTGCTTTGGTAAAAGAAATACTTTTCTGTTTCACCAAAAAGATGCTTTCTACCTTATCATTTTCGTTAATTTCCTTTATAAAAACCTTTTTCATGTAACAGAAACTTTCCCTTATTGAAAAAAATAGTTTAGATCCACTGGACCCTTTTTAATCCGTGTACCCTGACTAGATCATGAACGATCCTAAAATCCATGAGATTCTTTTCCATCCTGAGGTCGATATGATAGGTGATCTCTTTTTGATTTAGGTTCTTGTCGAATCCGACCTTGAGGATATGCATGTTATGAGTGGTAAGCACTTCTTCTATAGAGGGAAAGAGATCACTGTCATCTGCAACAATTGTGAGTTTTCTATACCAATCCTTCTTTAGAAAGTTTTCAAGGTAATGGAGGAGATAGAGTGCAACAAGGGCAATGGCGCTGGTGGTGATAGCAGGAATATAAAAGCCGCAGCCCACTGCTAGACCAACAGCAGCTATAACCCACAAGCATGCAGCGGTAGTTAGTCCTCTTATAATTTCCTTTGACTGTATAATGGTGCCTGCTCCTAAAAAACCAATTCCAGTAATAGTCATGGCAGCGATTCTAGCAGGATCTAATCTCACAATAGTGCTGGCAGTTTGATGTTGATAGAGGATAAACATGTAGTGGGAGACCATCATAATCAAGGTAGAACCGGTAGCAACAAGTATGTGCGTTCTCAGTCCTGCTGCACGGGCATGCATCTCCCTTTCCAGACCAATCAACCCCCCTAAAAAAGCAGAGAGTAGTAGTTTAAAGATCATGGTCATTGTTTCATCCATACAATTCTCCTATGATTTGTGTTGCAAATATCCCTTAGGTGAATAGTAGCATGCCAAAAAAACGTTGTTAAATCAAGGGCATTTTTTCATAAAAAATATTTTTTAAAATTTCTTGACTTGTAAAAGGCAATTTGTTAGTTTGCATTTTGATTTGTTCTTGCAGGATCGTTGAGAAGGGAGGGGGGTTGGTTTTTGTTATAAGCATTATAATTAAGATAGATTTACTTAAAATTTATCACATGTACTGTCATCGTTTTTTTGAACAAGCTTGTGCAAGATAAAACGAACCCTTCTTATTAAACCTATTCTTATTATCACATACCTAATTTAAAACTTCTTTTGAACCTAAATGTTCTATGTATTATAAATGCAAGTGGAGAAGAGATAAAGCCTTCTGATTCCTGCATCTTATTGAAATCAAAGGGTTTTATAGGTATTTCTTTATTCCCTGCGCATGGAATAATGAATTGTACTAACTCTAAATTTTTGTTTTATAATATCGTCATGAGCAGAGGGGAATTTGGTTAATGGGTGTCAAGGTTCAGGTAATTGCTAACAAGGAAGATGACCATAGTAGTTTAGTCGATTTTTTTAAGGGAAATGGATACAAAGTATCCTTTTCCACTTCTGCGAAAAAGGCTTTAAGGGATATAAAGAAGGAAAAGCCCGATCTGGTTTTTCTTGCGTTTAACCTGCCCGATCTCAACGGGATTGAGGTCTTGAAAAAGGTTAAGAAGAATGGCAATGATGTTAGCCTTTTTACCTTAGTTGATTCTGCTGAACAAGGCATAGAATCAATGAAGTTGGGTGCCGAAAACTATTTCCTTAATCCTTATAATCTGGACGAAGTGCAGATTATATTAGATAAATATTTAACGGTAAAGCAATATAAAGAAAGGATAGAGGAATTAAGGCATAGACACATAAGTGAATTTGAGAAATATGAAATGATGTTAGTTGGCAAGAGCATGAAAGATATTTACCAACAGGTACTTACTATTGCTGAGGGCAAGAATGTACCTGTATTGATTTCTGGTGAATTAGGTACGGGGAAAGAGCTCTTGGCAAAGATTATACATATCAGGAGTCATCAATTTGTATTCCCATTTGTATCTATCAATTGTAAGGATAGAAATGGGAAAGTATTGGATGTCCAACTGTCTGGTACGCAAAAAGGGACTGATAGCCAAAGGAAAAGGGTTGAAGAATCTCATATGTCAGGAGGAAGCACTCTTTTTCTTTGTAATATAGAGCAGCTTACTAAAGCTGATCAGATTAAAGTGCTGAAATTTCTTAAGGGTAAAAAATCTGGAAGAGGAAGAAAGAGAGGTAGTTCCGCAATAGAAAAACGCATTATTGCTGCCACAAATGTGAAACTAAAGCCGCTGGTTGACAGGGGTAAGTTCAACAAAGAATTGTATCAAGAAATAAGTAAACGTACCATTCAGACTCTACCCTTGCGAAAACGTTCTGATGATATTATTCCATTAACAATGCATTTCATAAAGAATTTTAATAAGAAATACGGAAAACAAGTAAAGAGAGTTGACCCTGATGTGAGAAATTATCTGGAATCTTATGATTGGCCAGGTAACGTGAGTGAATTGAAAAATGTTATAGAGCATGTTGTTATCTTTTCTCAGTCTGAAAGCATTTCCATGAAAGAGATGGAATTTAAGGTTAGCAAAAAGTTGATATCTTTGGATTCGCTTTTAATGAATGGTAGTTTCCTTTCCTTAGATGAGATGGTCAATCTGTATGTTAATACGGTCCTCAAAAAGGTGAAAGGCAACAAGAGTAAAGCTGCAAAGCTTTTAAAGGTTTCTCGAAATACCCTCAAGAAAAAATCCATCGTTGCTTAAACCCAGATATTGCAGTAGCCATCTACTACGGCTTGATATGAAGAGGTATTGGAGTACTGGAATATTAATTTTAGGGGTTTGTGGAATTAATTTTTTGAAGGCCAGATAAGATTTTCTTTCTTTTTTATTATTCCTTCGAGGGTTCATTCATTGTGAGTGATTTGTTGTAAACTGAAATGAGTGACTGTTTGCTTACACCATGGTCAATGAAATCCCAGGGAAAGATTTCATCTTGTTCT
>WTBG01000121.1 GCA_013139225.1 Deltaproteobacteria bacterium | reverse complement strand
CCACAATTGCGCGGGGGGACATTTCGGTAAGTTCAGTGCAGGGAGAAAGAATGGTATGAATATGGAGATCCGCCCGATATTCCTTGAGCATTATCTCATTCCAGAGATTCCCATCTGATACAGCCTTCCTACAATTTCAAAAGCCTGGAGATCACTCACCAGTATGGGAATTTCTTCATTATGAGCCTTCTTTAACGTTTCTTCTTCTGGCTTCCTTCCTTGAACAATAACTATTCCAGCCAATTCCTTTAAAGATGCAACAGCAATGATA
Organism: Deltaproteobacteria bacterium; assembly: GCA_013139225.1. GTDB lineage: Bacteria > Desulfobacterota > WTBG01 > WTBG01 > WTBG01 > WTBG01. The sequence continues at coordinate 2,556 of WTBG01000121.1, read as the reverse complement.
TTGGGGTGAGCTTGTAAGGTTACCCAGATATCACCCGGCTTGCTCTGTGCCATAACATCACTTAAAAGATCGCTTACATAACCACCTGTCACTTCCTTTTGCAAACCCTCTTCAGCCGTCTCTACCCTCATTTCCAGTTTTCCTACAATATCTTTAAGTGTCATGTCATTGTATACCCCCATTGGGTCAAAGGCCACCGGCAGGGCTGGTGGTTTAAGGTGATTAATTAATTTTGGTTCCTTTACCCCTTTTGCGGAAAGAAAGGGGCGTCCTCCGTGCCCAGCTTAAGGCGTATTGGGATGATTCAACTATCTTGTCCTGCAACTTAAACACGCAATCCAGAATCTCAGCTCTGCCTTGAACAACATCTTCAGCAAAGGCTTTACAGGTAGGAGCTCCACAGGCTCCGCAGTCAATTTTAGGAAGACTTTCTATAATGGCTTCCCGCTCTTTTACCTTTTTAATTGCATCTAACGCATCCCGTCCCAGAGGCTTAATAGGAAGGGGGGGCAATTTCACATCACAGGATAAATATTCGCGAAGCTTGTTTACTTCATCATCTTTGATCTTTCTTTCTCTTCCAAATTGCTGTACCAATCGTATGACCTTTATCTTTGTTATATAAGGGTTTTCAACCGCTAACGGACCCCCTATACATCCACCCGGACAAGCCCATAGCTCAAGATATTTAATATTGGTTACTTTCCCATGTTCCAAGTCATCCAATACATTCATAACATTTTTTATTCCATCGATTGCCACAGCATTATCCACATTGATACACGTTATCACTCCACCCGGGATCGACAGGCTGATTCCCAAACCAGTCGAGTTATGAAGTTCCTCCATAGATCCGAGCTTGTTTATAGAGGAAAACAGCATCCCATAGATGTCAGAAATTGCAAGTGCTCCATCCAGATTGGATTCGCTTTTGCACTGTGGCTGATTTAAGGCCATCATCTTTGCAGGGCAGGGGGTAATATAGATAGTTCCGATCTCTTTGGGATCAAGACCCAATTCTTTTGCTTTATCTAGTTTGATTTCTGAGCCCGCAATACCCCGGGGAGCCTCCAGGGAAAGCAGATTATTCATGAAATCAGGAAATCTAATCTGGATTAATCTTACGATTGAGGGGCAAAGGGTGGAAATGAGTGGTTTATTATCAGAATAGGAATCAAGATACTCTTTTAGAACGGTTATATATACTTCGCATGCCCTGCCAATATCATAGGCATCGTCAAAAGCCAGTCTTTTAAGGCCATTTAGGATTTGGTTTGGGGATACACCCATTCCAAACTGGGAGTAAAGAGATGGGGAAGGAATAGCGACAGTATATTTAAATTTACTGATATCTTCATAAGAACCAACAACAGAGCGGATCGCACGTTCCGGACAAACCCTGATACAGTCACCACAGTCAACACATCGATCTTCAAGAATAACTGCTTTGCCTTCTCGTATACGGATAGCCTCTGTGGGACACACCCGCATACAACGCATGGAGCCCCTGCATCTCTCGGGATCTACCTTAACTGAGTGAAAATATTCTTCCATTTCTTTACCATTACTGCTCGGTGAAGATGCCCATTTCTACTCTCGTTCCCTTGCCTACCTCTGATGTGACGTTCAAATCATCCATATTCTTTTTTATATTGGGAAGCCCCATCCCAGCACCAAAACCCATCTCTCTAACTTGTTCCGAAGCAGTAGAAAACCCTTCTTGCATAGCTAAATCGATATCCTCAATGCCTTTTCCCTCATCTTGAACAACAATTACCAGCTTATCAGGTGTAATAGCCAGGCGGAATTTCCCCCGCATTGCATGACATACCACATTCATCTCTGCTTCATAGGTGGCAATAGCGGTTCTTCTTATCACCTCCTGACTAATCCCAATATCCTTTAGAATCCTTTTAATCTTGCTGGAAACCTCCCCAGCATGAATAAAATCCCCACCTTCTACGGTAAATTCCTGCTCCAGTAAAGGCGCATCCTGCTTCTGTTCAGTCATTCTCCACTCTTTTCATACAACTTACCAGTCCGCTACTAAATAACCGCCCACATGTTTCAAACATTATATAACGAGTGGAGAGCAAGGGTACTTTCTTTATCCTGGCAAGTTTAACAGCATCCTCATCGGGTTTTTTACCTCTAACAAATACAATACCAATCAACTCCAGCATCTCTGCGGTTCGAATAACCTGGGGATTAGTAATTCCGGTTATGAGCAGCGTCCCCTCCTTGGCAAATGCCAGAACATCACTTAATAAATCAGCAGCAAATGCATCCTTCACTTCGATATCCATGCATTCATCTCCGATCAGAACCTCAGCATCCAAAACGTCCTTCATTTCTCCAAGTGTCATAAATTTCAGCCTCTTCCCCCTAAGCTCCCTGACTAACGATCTAGTTCACCCAGGCAAATGTCAATACTTCCAATCACAGTAACCATATCAGCCATCATCCTTCCCTCTGTCATAGTAGAAAGCGATTCCATATTAACAAAAGACGGGGTTCTGATCTTTATCCTGTAGGGTTTATTACTCCCATCACTTA
>WTBG01000203.1 GCA_013139225.1 Deltaproteobacteria bacterium | reverse complement strand
GCGGCTAATTTTAAAATCTCTATATCTGCTTTTTCCTCTTTCCCGATATGTATGCAAAGATTGTAAACTCTTTCTGTATGTTCCCAATCGTGACTGCCTTTTGCATTTTCGAAATAACGCTTAGCTTCTTTTTTTATTTGAACAAGTACGTCCATAATGATTATAAAAGATGTTCGCCCTTCAGGTGCATAAGATGCTGGATTGAACCGATTGCGGAATTCTGGTTCCTGCTAAAAATTCATTTTATTTCTAATGGGGTAAACTTTGCAAGATAATAATGAAGGGGAAAAGGCACAAAATAAGGAAGGTCAGTTGCAGACTGACCTTATTGGAGAGAGCGTGTGACACAGTTGACATGCCATTTAAGAAGGTAATCGCTAGCGAAGCTTCGCCTCAAACCGACGCACCGGTTATTTTGATGAGCTTGCCTGATCGCCAGGACCTCTCAAACGCCTTTATAATTTTGGGATCAAATTGTGAGTTTGCACTTCTCAAAATCTTTTCAACAGCAACCTCTGGTTTAAAAGCTTTTTGATATGTTCTGTCTGTTGTCATTGCATCAAAGACATCTGCTACTGCTAACAGCCTCCCCTCAATGGAGATATCCTCACCAGTCAGACCCCGGGGATAACCCTTGCCATTAAATCTCTCGTGATGCTCCAGAATATAAGGCACCACTGGTTTTAAAAAAGGGATGTCTTTCACTATCTGGGCCCCAATCAAGGGGTGTAATTTTATTGCCTCATATTCTTCATCTTCCAACTGGCTTGATTTATTAAGGATAGCATCGTTAATACCAATCTTTCCTACATCGTGCAACATCCCGCCCCAATCGATGAGTTCTAAATCATCGCTATCCCAGTTGAGTTCTTCGGCTATTGCCTTAGCAATTTGACCTACCCTATGAGAATGTCCCCGCGTGTAAGGGTCACGCGCTTCCATAGAATTGGTTATTCCCTGTATGGTATTAAAGTAACTGTGTTTCAAATCATTAAACAGAAATGCATTTTGTAAAGCCAGCGAAAAGAACCCGGCAAGAACATAGAGGAGTTTTAAGGTCTGCTGCCTTATAAAATCCTGGTCTTCCTCAAACACTATGACAACCACACCCATAGTCCTTTCCTTATGAGAAAGAGGTGCTATTATAACACTTTGCAATCTGTTCCCTTCACCTCTAAAGATCTCTGTTGGAACACATGCAGGAATACCACTATTGATGATCCAGCCAAAGGTTCCCGAATCTATCTGGGCATCGACCTCTTTTTGCACAATGGATGAAAGCTCTTTCGGTATCGACATTTTGTGGACAAACTCAAAACCTCGCTCGTCAACAAGAAAAACAGAACATACTTTGGTTTCAACCAGTTCCTTAAATTTTGCCAACCCTTTCTCAAGAATATGATGAATATCATGCGATACTACCATTTCAGAATGAAAGTATCTTAGCCGTTCCAATTTGTTTTGAATGGCAACGAGAGCATTGTTTGATTCTTCCAAAAAATGCAGTTTCTCGATTACTGATGAAATCTCGTTCGATTCGATTGGCATTTGTTTCTTTTGCACCATTTTGTTAAGTTCTTCCTGACTTGTGTTAAGATTCCAAAATTACAACGCTTTCATTAAACAGCCTGTCAATCCTTTCGATAATGGTTTCAAGGTTATTCATCTCAATATCCAAAATCTCCCATGCCTTCATTTGAGCAACAGGCACCTTTTTTTCTCCCCCCGAGCCCAAACCAAGGGCAATACATAGAGTGTTTCCAATATGTACGGCAGAAATTTCCTTCGTCAACTCTGCGGAGTTATCTGATAAATGATGATGTCTTATCATATCAACAGTCCCCTCGGATAAGTTCCATTTAATAGCCAGCTCCCTTCCTGTATAAGTATGGTCACAACCAAATATTCTTTTTTCAACTTCAATCACTGGCAATCCACTCTCACGAACATCATCAATTACAGCAGCAAAGTCTTCTTTCAAATAGATAGCATGAACCAATTTCCCTATGTCGTGTAATAGACCTCCAGTAAAAACGTCATCAGGACTTTTCAAGTAGGCAGTTTCAGCCAACACTCTTGCTGCAACAGCACATCCGATGGAATGTTCCCAGAACTTTTGCATATTAAATGAAGAGTCTGACTTGATTTCTCTGAACATTTTTATTGTTGATGTAACCAGCACCAGATTTCTTATCTGGTTTAATCCTAATATAACAATGGCATGCTTCAAGTTTCCAATTTTCTGGGGCAGGCTATAGAAAGCTGAATTTACCAGGTTAAGCACCCTGACAGCAATAGACTGATCCTCAGAAATAACATCACTTATCATCTTGGCCGTAGCGTTGGGTGACTGCAGAAGATTTGTAAGCTTTGTATAAATTATTGGCAGGGTTGGTAACTTGTCAACAGAACCAATAATATTTTCAACCTTATTCGTCTTCATTGTTGCATTCTGAGGATTGTTTTATTCTTTGTTTTATATTAAATTTTCTGACGACCCTGCATAACTCATTCATCAGGGGATTATCTCCAAAATCAGGAAACAAATTCTTAAGATCTTCTTCTATTGACTCTACGACAGCAGTCGACAAAGTTTCTCTTTCTCTCTCTTCAACCTGACCTCTATCAAACCCTTCAATATCTGCCTCCGTTATCCCCCAGGATTTGAGAAGCATGATATGTTTCTCACTAAGCATATCCCCTTTTTCAAGAAGGGTATTTCCATGTTTATTGCTGACCTCACATGCCAGGATCATATCTTTTTTCAGATCTTTTACATGTATCAATCCCATTCATGAACTCCCTGACGTTTTAAAAAGAAAGCGAGCAGTTATGACCCCAGAATTTGCAGTAGCAATCTACTGCGGCTTGAAACTCCTTGCTGCAACGCTTGTTTATTGCTTTGAAACCCCCGTGTTTCTCACGGGGTCGCAAAGGGAAACTATCGGCACGTGCGTGCCTCTTTTGTTTCACCCTCCTGATGGAACAAAACTACCCGTTGCACGTGTAGTTGTTTACGACACGATTTTACTCCTCAACATATTTATGAATATGCCTTCGTCGTAAAATCGTTCTAACTGCACGTTTCGCTACGGTTTTCTGCGCCTCGCTACGACACCTACTGCAAAATCTGGGATAAAACCACATCGTGTCTCGTTGATAAAAAACTTTTTCATTCAGACACTATTCTCTTCTATCGGCATTCTCTCCAAAATAAATTAATAAAAACAATTCCTTATCTTCTCTTTTTAAATCGATTGAATTATGTTACTATCTGAAGCGAATACAAGATGCTGGGCGTCAAAGAAAGAAGATTAGGATGAAAGAGTTTATAGTTGATTTAACTAAAGAGGCGGGAAGTGTTTTAATGGACCATTTCCGACAAGACCAGAGGCTGATTAGCTTAAGGAGCACAGCCAAAGATGCTGCCACAAAATATGATAGGCTGATTGACCAATTCATTATTGAAAAAATCAGAGCAACCTATCCAGAACACAGTCTTTTAACTGAAGAAAGTGGTTACCATGCGGCCAATCCTGACTGGCTCTGGATTGTTGATTCTTTAGACGGAACGGGCAACTTTGCAAATCAAAACCCCTTCTTTTCTGTCTGTATCGCTTTGGTTTATAAAGGTGAGCTTACTCTGGGAGCAATATATGCACCCGCAATCGACGAATTTTACCTGGCAGAAAGAGGAAAGGGAGCATATTTAAATCAACAAAGGATCCTGGTTTCCAACATAGGTGAACTTCAAAAAAGCTACCTTTTTTACTGTGAAGGCGGTGATAAGAATAGGGGGAGAACTGGCACCATTTTAAACAAGGTCTATCCAAAGGTTATAGATATTCGCAAACTTGGTTCAGCCGGCATAGAAACAGCATGGGTGGCAGCAGGACGGGGAGAAGCATATTTTACCACAAAAATAGAACCCTGGGATATTGCACCTGGTGTTTTGCTGGTTTTAGAAGCCGGTGGGCAGGTAACCGACTTTACTGGGAAACCATGGCAACAGGAGCGAGGTGATTTTTTGTTTTCTAATAAAAAGATGCATTCTACTATTTTAGAATTGTTACATGAAGCGTGAAGCACGATTTATAATCCACAAAACACACATTATTTAACTCCTCAGAAAGAAAGGTGTTAGTTATGAAAACAAGAATTATACTTTTTCTCCTCCTCACTTTTTTTGCAACTGGTTGTGCTCACTGGCTGGAAGTAGATCAATTGCCCCCAGGTTCAGATGATTTTTTGCCCTCAGAGGTGGGACTCTTAATTCCAGCAATCCTGGAACCCATAGATGTGAGAGAAAATGGAGAGGTGTTAGAACCAAGTCAGGAATTCACAAGACTTGTCTTACAAAAGATACAGAGAACCCATGTGTTTCTAGAAGTCAGCTCTGCAGTGGAGTCTGGTCAAATCAAAGAGAGAAAAAAGGCTGTCAAACTAGAGTTATCATTAGATGCTTCTATTGATACAAACCAAGCCACAAATTTGTTAAAATTTTCTGCTATCTGTGCCAGTCTCTTTATCTTAAGACCCGTCCTGTATCTTAGTGACGATTTTGATGTTACTGCGATGCTTAAGGCAATACGTCATGACGGGGCGGAAAAGTACTATAGGGGTCGGTTTAAAGGCACTATCAATTATCGTCTTTTTGGTGCAATGCAAGCAGAGCGAGAAGCACGTGAAGAAGCCATACAAAAATTATTAAACTCTTTGATGAAACAAATAATGAGAGACGTTAATTATTTTGCAATGGAAGAAGGGGTTTGATTAAGATATGGAACAATCACTCTACATATCAAAAACAGCAAACCTTAAATACTGGAATCAGGAATTTAACCGCTTATATTTCGGCATGGAATTTTGCGAACGTCTGCTGCCCTCTCTTTCTCAATTGAAAAAGGCCATTGACTTTGTTCAGGAAAACAATGCGGGTTTCACACTTGTAACTCCTTACGTCACTAACAGTGGACTGAAAAAAGTAGAAAAACTTACAACTACACTACTGGAATTAAAACCAGACAGCGAAATAGTTTTTAATGATTGGGGGGTTTTCCATCTTATAAAAGAATACAATTGTCCGTTGAAACCGGTACTGGGAAGGTTACTCAACAAGATGAAAAGAGGACCCAGGATAGTTAACATCAAAGAGCAAATACCTGCCACATCGTATGAGTACTTCATGACTCCCAACCTTTCTATCCCGGAAATTAATGATTTCCTGATAAAAAACAATATCACACGGGTAGAGTTTGACAACCTACTCCAGAGTCTAAATCTTAACGGCATTAGCAAGGATCTTCACCTTTCACTCTATCTTCCTTTTGCTTATATCACCACGACCAGGTTCTGTTTAATGTCTTCTATGAATAATCCTGAAGAACTGAAGATAGGTGTCTTGCCTTGCAAAAAGGAATGTCAACAGTATGCTTTCAGCCTGTTAAATCCTGTTATGACAACTCCTCTCATCAGGAAGGGAAACACCATCTTTTTCAGTAACGAGCAAATCCCCAGCGAACTCATTATGGAAAAGAAGATAGATAGAATAGTGGTAGAACCCGAGATACCTCTATAGACGAATGTAGAATTCGACCCCGGTGAAATAGAAGTCAAGATCATTTCACGGGGTAAAATTGCAGGATTAAAATCTTAAACAAAGGGATGAATTCAAAAACTTTAGTTCACTTTAGTCACTTTAGATCACTTGCAACAAATGCAGAATTAATAAATGCATCTAGCATCCAAGATCTAGCAACCAGTATCCAGGATCACTTTAACTGTTGATCAATGAATTGTTTGTTAAAAAAATCTCTACACATTACCTAGGAGTAAGCAGGCAAATATGAAAATCTTTTCACCTCTAGATAATGTTGAGGAAGTCGAACCTCTGATTGAGGCAGGGGCAGAAGAGTTTTACTGCGGCGTATTGGAAGAAACCTGGTATGACTCTTACCCTGTGATATCCATCAATAGACGACCAGCCGGAAAAGGACACTTCAGGAATTTCAATGCATTAGAAAAAGCCACTGACATTTCTCATAGAAACAATGTTCCTGTCTTTTTTACTCTAAATGAACACTACTACACAAAAAAACAGCTTCCCTTAGTAAAAGATTACATTCAAAAAGCAATCGACGCTGGAGTTGATGCATTCATTATCTCTGATTATGGACTGCTGACAATACTACCAAAAATAAATGCTGGATTGAAGATCCACATCAGTACTGGAGGAACCGTTTTCAACTGGAGAACAGCAAAGTTTTACCAGGAGCTGGGTGCCTGCAGAATCACACTTCCCCGCCATCTCACACTAAAAGAAGTGCAAGACATCGTGAAACGGATCCCCCAATTGGAAAGTAGCGTCTTTGTTTTTAACTCTCGATGTATTAATATCGATGGCTTTTGCACATTCCAGCACGGTCTGTCTGGCAAACAGACACCACTCTTTTACAAAAATTCCTGTATGCTGCCCTATGATATTTCTCTCATACCACTGAATCAGAAAGAAAAAATGGGAGATATGACTAATCATTCACAAATGCTGGCAAGCCAGCGCATCTGGGAAAATGTACATCTGGATGATTATCCCTGCGCTGCCTGTGCTCTTTATGAACTTAATCAAATGAACATTACAAGTTTGAAAATCGTGGGGAGGGGAAACACAACTGAACGGAAAATAGAAGACGTTACCTTCTTCCGAACTCTTCTAAACCATTTGTACAATGACCACCCAAAAAAATCAGATTTCAGGAGTTATGCAAGAAAGCTCTACCAAAAAACCTATAGCCGTCCATGCAGATCTTTCATGTGTCATTATCCCTCTGTAATGGAATAACATCACATGAACGCCCAAACTAGCTCCATCTTATTGTGTGTATTAAAAAAGTTTTTTTCTAATGGTTATGTACAATAACGCACCAATTATAATTGCGGGGGCAGATATAAGTACAAATTTCTCAAGTGGACTTGATCCTAAATGTGAAAACATTCGGAGAAATGTTGAAATTAGCAATAATCCAAAGAACCACAATACAATTATTTGCTTCTTATTCATAAAATCTTACCTATCTCACTGATTCCTTAATCATTGGCAGAATCCCATTAATCATCTCCTCTACTTCTTTTCTAAATCCCTCATCTTCTTCCATTGCTTTAACGATTGCAGGACTCTATTCATAGTATAGCTTGCCATTTTGAGGTTTTGATCAATACTTCATCTACTTTCACAAGAACAGCTGAGTGTTGTATTTGATAATAGCTCATCAAACCATAAATTAGATTAGCTGTCAGCTCACCTTCATTACCTTATCCTTTACCCGTGGGCTTTTCTGTGGTATAAAGGAAAAGAAAGTAAAAAAGCAAGGAGTGGTGGTATGAGAAAAATAAAATGGATTTTTCTAGTTACAGTAACTGTTTTACTGTTAGTTTCACCCTGTGTGAATGCAGAGTTTGTTACTCATAATAAGGAAGTATTGCGCGGGATTAAAAGGATAGGAGTTGAAATTGGTAAATTACCTCATGAGGCAAGAAATCTGGGAATTACCAGAGACAGCCTGAGAAAGCATGTAGAATCAAAACTGCGGTTGGCTGGCATTAATGTAGCTACCTCTGATGAACATAAAGCTAATCCAGAAATACCATTTTTACTGGTTGCTATTATAATTGGTTACAACAAGCCCACTTGCATTTACGCTGTAACAGTTAGTCTAAATGAGAAGGTTCAGCTTAAAAGAGACCCCAAAATAATCTCATATGCTACGCCATGGTGGAGAATAATGAAAGGTGAACATATTGGGAAAGCAGGTATTGAGAGAGATGTTGAAAACACATTGAAATACCTCTTAAATGAGTTCACCAACGACTACCTGGCAGTTAATCCTAAATAGAAAAGCAAGCAACAAGGATAAACTTAAAAGGCAGACTTTCAAAAAGATATAAAATGACGGTAAGTAAAGAAAGAAGAAGGTACCCTCGATTTAGAAAACAGTTTAAGGCTCATCGTATTACAACAGAAAGCAAAAGAGGTGGGGATGATTTCTGGGTGTCCACTTTCAATTCTTAGCTGGCACTCTTACATCCTTTATTGACAAATATGCTTCAAGAAGTTAAATTAACATCCCTGAAGCACGGCTTTTAATCTACCCAAATAGTAAGCTTGTCAAACTGAAAACAATTGATGGAGGTGGATAGGTTCTGGTGTGCCTCCTGGACTTCAAATCCAGTGGGGGGCGTGAAGAGCGTCCCTGGTGGGTTCGATTCCCATGCACCTCCGCCATTGTTTTTTAAAGAGTTTTTCGCTCATGATCGCTTTCTCCTTTTTTCTCTAACCTCTCTCAAATGGCCAATTGTGCCCAAATTGTGCCCATGAAGTTGATCACGATAGTTTGAAAGTTTCTTAGCCGCACTTTTTAAATCCTTCTTATCAACTATATGGTACCGATCAAACATCGACCTCGTTTTGTGTCCTGTAACTTTCATGGCAACTCTTTCGGGGATTCCCGCATTTACCATATCACGGGCTGCTGTTCGGCGGAAGTCATGGAGTAGTTTTTTATCAAGCCCAGCCTTTTCTAAAGCTGTCTTTAATGCAGTATAGTAATCTTTAATTTTCTTGCCTTCCCTAAAACACACATAGGGGCAATCAGGATAAAGGTTGTCTCTAATCTTTCTCTGGAAGGCGATCGTCTCATAAAGTTCACCCTCTAGATAAATTTCTCTTCCTTCATCGTTTTTGGTGGTGCCTTCCTCAAGAACAATTCTTCCCTCCCCTTCTCGCAAATCAACTTGATCCCACCCTAAAGATAGAATCTCCTGTTTTCTCCAACCTGTGTAGTACGCAATAGTTACAACAGGTTTTAAGTAATCAGGGAGTTCATTTTTTAGAGCTACGTATTCCTCATACTCATAAAAACCCGTTCGTACATTGTTTTCCTTCAAATGGGGAACATAGGGAGGGTACACTACTTTTGGCGGGGTAGCCTGTGCACCAAGTGAAAACATACGCTTCAATGCTGCAAGTTCTCTGTTTATGGTTGCGTTACTGCCCCCTTCTTTCCGTCTCCTAAGAATATAGTTGTTTATCTGATCTGAGGTTATATCCACAACCCTTACCCCCTCAAGCATACTTCTCAGATGGTTAATGCTAATCTTAGCTCTCTCAAGACTCTTCCTACCATTAATTTTGTAATCATTAATGAAGTCTTCTGCCAGTTCGTCAAACCTCACACGATTGGCTGTTAACCCAGGGAATTTCCCTTCGGACACCTGCCCTTCTCGCAACTTCAAGAGTCTTTTTGCATCTGTTTCTTTGGTGCTCTTTGTACTCTCTCGGTAAGGCTTCCCATTCCGATAGTACTTGATCCACCAGATATTACCTCTTCGATAAAGATTTCTCATGCTTTTTCACCTCCTTTCTCTTTGGATTTGTTTTTCTGGTTTTGCCTTTACCTTTCCCACCTCCTTTCGTCAAACGATTTTCTAATGCTTCTAAGGCAAGGAAAAGAAAGGGGGAAATAGTTCTTATTCCCACTTCCCATCTCGCTACAGTTACACGTTCTACATTAAGGTAACGAGAAAGCTCTAGTTGAGTTAGATTGTATTTCTTACGCCAGTTTTTTAGTTCCTTGCCTTTCATAATTACTTGTTACCATAGGATACACATAAAATCAAGAAAAAA
>WTBG01000197.1 GCA_013139225.1 Deltaproteobacteria bacterium | reverse complement strand
TCTGATATGCTTCTGAAGGAAAAGAGGAGAGGTGATTGGCGATGAGCCTGAAGACACCAGAAAAGATCCGGAATTTTCAGAAGAAGATCTACCTTAAGGCGGAGCCGGACTTTCGCTTCTATCAGCTTTACGACAAGATCTATCGGGAAGATATTCTACAGTATGCCTATCGGATAACCAAGACAAACGGCGGAGCATCGGGCGTAGACGGAAAGACTTTCAAGATGATCGAGTCAGAGGGGCTGGAGCAGTGGCTGTTCGGGGTCAGGGAAGAACTTCGCACAAAGACGTACAAGCCGAAACCGGTACGGCGCGTTATGATCCCAAAACCGGGAGGTGGAGAAAGACCCCTTGGTATTCCTACGATAAAGGACCGGGTGGTACAGACCGCCACAAAACTGGTAATAGAACCTATATTTGAAGCAGACCTGGAACCGAACACCTACGCATACTGACCCAAACGAAGAGCACTGGATGCAGTCCGGAAAGTAGAAGAACTGCTCCGAAAAGGCTACACGGATGTAGTTGATGCTGACATGACAAGGTACTTTGACACAATCCCGCACAGTGAACTTATGAAATGTGTGGCACGTAGGATTGTGGACAAGAACGCCCTGCATCTGATCAAATTGTGGCTCAAGAGCCCTGTTGAGGAAAAGGACGGGAGTGGAAAGCGGAGAATGAGCGGAGGCAAGAAGAGCACCCGGGGAGTACCCCAGGGTGGAGTAATAAGCCCTCTTCTGGCCAATCTGTACATCAACCGATTTCTGAAGTACTGGCGGGAAACAGATAGAAGGAGGGCCTATTGGGCGCGCATCGTGTCTTTCGCGGATGACTTTGTTATTCTGAGTAACGGAAGAGCTGAAGAGGCTCTGGAATGGACGCGATCAGTGATGGAAAGAATGGGTCTCGAACTCAACGAGGAAAAGACCGTCATAAGAAATGCCCGAAAGGAACAATTCGACTTTCTGGGATACACGTTTGGAATGGTGTGGTTTAAGAAGGATGGAAGTCGGTACCTGGGAGCAAGTCCCTCCAAGAAAAGCATTGCGAGGGTAAAGAAGAAGGTTCAAAAACAGTTAAGACCTGGTGAAAAGAGACCGTGGCCAGAGATATGCAAACGTCTGAATGCCCTGTTAAGGGGTTGGTCAGCATATTTTAGTCACGGTACAACACAGCCGGCGTTTCGGGTAGTTGAACGAAGTGTATATGAGCGAGTAAGGCTTTTCCTTGTCCACAGGCACAAAGTGAGGTCGCGCGGCATCGCACGGTTTCCATCTGAGAGGGTGTTTGGAGAGATGGGGGTGTTTCTACCCAGACCGATACGTGCCAATCGCTGTGTGCCTTAAGGTGAAATCAGTCGGAAAGCCGAATGCGGTAGTACCGCACGTCCGGTTTGACGAGCGGAGAGGGGAAACGGAGTCATGGTAAGTCGGACTGAGACGGCAGCTTGAAAGGGTTGCCATAGCCACCGAAAACCTAAAACCACCGCGCCCGTCTTCTACTCTACATGTGGATCTCTGCAGTCTCTTTGGTAGTGTCAATAGGCAAAAGTGTTTATGTTTTGTCAGGAACCTTTCTTAAGAGGTAGAGCCCACCTATAAGAAAAAGGAGGAGTGAACTTATGGCAATACGATATTTAATGATACCCAACCCACCAAATGCCCAAACTATAGTTCCCCACACCAGAGGGCCTATGATAAAACCAAACTTCCCCCCCATGTTGTAGAGCCCATAGATCTCTCCAATTTGCTCGGGAGGTGAAAGGTCAACTACCAGGGCACGGGCAGAAACCCAGGTCCCCCCCAGCGCAACGCCTACTATGGGACCTACCATCCAAAAAATGAAGGGTGAAAAACTGACAATTGCCACCACCAAACCAAATATCCACACATAAAGCACTAACATAAGCGTTCTTTTTGCCCCCAGGTGATCGGTGGTCCATCCAAAGATAAGCGATCCTGCAATAGCAAAGACGGTGGAAATAATGAGAAAGATACGGATCATGGAATCACTGAAACCCATAACCTGATAGGCATAGACAGACATAAAAGCAATAACTGTATTTACTGCATCGCAGTATATAAAGTTGGCAACTAAAAAAGGAAGAAGACCGGGATATCTTTTTGTATTAAGAAGCGTATTCTTAATCTTTGCGACCTCACCCCTAATATTTAACCAAAAGATAGTAGTCGCTTTTCTAGTTTCTTCCTTTATCATAAAAAAGCAAGGCAATGAAAATACAAGAAAGAGAAGTGCCGTAGGGATAAAGGACGCTCCTCTTCCTGCCTCGCTCACAAAGGGCTTTACCATCAGGATACCAACAATTGCTCCCACATACCCTAAGGCCACACCAATTCCTGCAACCTTACCTACAGAAGACCCCCTGCTCACCCGGGGAAGTAATGCATCGTAGGGCACAAGTGCCGCATGAAATCCATAATTTGCCAGAATAAAGAAGAGTAGGCCTAAAACGAGATGGTCAAAAACGCCAATTAAACAGGTAAAAAAGACAGAGAGGAGCGTTAATCCTATAAGAAGGGGAATCCTCCTTCCCATACGATCAGATAATACCCCCAGGAGAGGCATGGAAAAAGCAACCAGGATCATGGATAAAGAGAGGGCAAAACCATATAAAATATCTTCACCCCCTTTATCCACCGTCACCCACAGGGGAAAATATAAGGAGATGATGTTCATGGAGAAGATGGTATTAGCAAAATCGTAGAGGGACCAGGATAGAATAGAAGGCCAGTTGGGGCGGTGTTCTTTTTGAATCAATGTGTCCAACGTCTTAGAAATTCAATAACTTATCAAAGTTGCGAGTTACGGGTATAGTGTTTTTTATCTGGTTATCCGGAAATCTCCAGTTGAATGCCCTGATGAAATTATTAACAATACTGGATTCCCGCTTGCGCGGGAATGACACGTTTTTTCAATCAGTTCCATCCTTATCTGTCATCCCTGCGAAACTTGTCCTCGACCTGATCGGGGAGCAGAGATCCAGGAATCTAATAGACAACTTAAGTATTGTAAATAAGCAGACTTCTTTATTTTTAACACGTAACACGAAACCCGCAACGTGCATTAAGCTCACTTCTTCACTTGTCCCAGCTCTTTTGAACGTCTGGTAGCAGCTTCTACTGCGTCCATTATCGTTGTTCTTAGGCCCCCTGCCTCTAAAGCATGTAATCCACAAATGGTTGTCCCGCCAGGAGAAGTAACCATATCCTTAAGTTTGGCAGGGTGCTCCCCTGTTTCTGAAACCATCCTTGCGGCACCTAAGCAAGTTTGCGCGGAGAGGAGAAGGGCAACAGAGCGGGAGAGCCCCATCTTTACACCCGCATCCGCCAGGGCCTCTATAAAGAGGAACACATAAGCGGGTCCGCTACCACTTAAACCCGTAACTGCATCCATTAAGGATTCGTCCACGACTACAGTTTTGCCTACCGATTCAAAGAGTTTTTGAACACTCTTAAGGTCACTCTGAGTTGCGTGCTTTCCCATAGCAAGTGCTGATGCCCCTTCTTGAATCAGTGCCGGGGTATTGGGCATTATCCTGACAACAGAAATCTTATCGTTAAGACGTTTAGAAATGTACGAAGTCGTTATTCCTGCTGCAATAGAGATAACAAGGTGTTTTTTCTCAATCACCGGCGCTATCTCACTAAGCACTTCTTCCATATTCTGAGGTTTGACGGCCAGCAGTATAATATTCACTTGAGAAACAAGCTCCTTATTGTCTTTAAAAGTTTTTATACCGTATGTCTTTTGAAATTGCTTTAGCTTTGTCTCTCTTATGTCTGATGCACAAACCTTTTGAGAAGAAAGTAGCTTGGCTTTAAGGATACCCTTTATTAAAGCCTCTCCCATATTTCCTGCTCCAATGAAACCGATTTTATCTTTCATCCTCTTCTCCTTTTTTAACCACAGAGTACACAGAAAAAACATGGTTATCAATGATTGAGATTGCTTCGCTTGCGCCCGCAATGACATCTCTTTTAAGGCTTGTTTGTAGGTAACTCCTGTAATTTTCCATGTAAATCTGTGGCTTTAGTTAATTGATGAAGGTCAGAGCTGAATTTCAAATTATCCTTCTGACAGAAACTTTTAAGACATTCTTCTGCCCTCTTAATGAGCTGAGGTGGAAGACCTTTGCTTTTGGCACTAAGAATATCGTCAATTCGGGGTACCACCATCTTTAGTAATTCCGCGAGCTCTAGCTTCAATGCAAGATCTGAAGCGATACGATTTGTTACTGCAGGTGCGTGCTGATAAAAGAGTGAAACCAGCTTTTTGCCTGAAGGGCTTTGCAAAAGGATTTCATCTCTTAATCTTCTCAATTTATTAAGCTCCTTGTTGCTTAAGCCTAACACACTGAATGGACAGGACTGCAACTCAATATTTAAAGTAGCACGCTCATTTCCGAACACCCTGACATCCGCTTTCGTATAAGGAAGATAACCACCTTGCGATACATGGATTGTATATGCCCCTGTTACTATATCACCGATACAGTAACTTCCCTCAAAATCTGTAGTAGTCAAAAAAAGGCCTGGATCCAGCCTGACTTTCACTCCTTTAATGCCTTCTCCACTCAAGGCATCGGTTATAACTCCTTCAATATAACCTGTTCCAAGAGAAGACAATCTGAAATCAACACCTTTTGTCTCTCCTTGAGAGACGACAACTCCATTAACTATGTCTGTACTATACCCACTTTTGAAGGCAGAAAGGCTATAGTTTCCGGGTACTACATTACTTAAGGCAAAGTCCCCCCCGGCAAGGCTTTTGGCAGAATAACCTCCGGGCTTAACCACAACAGTTACTCCCTCAATTGGGGTATCTGTAGAAAAATCCGTGATCTTTCCTGAAATTGAACCATTCGCTAATAGAGAGATCAGGGTTAAATTAATTGTAACAGTATCTCCTGAACTTATGGCGACATTTCGCGAACCACTGCTATAACCCACGGCTGACACTGAAATTGTACAACTTCCTGCTGCAGTCACTAGTAGATAGGCTCCATCTACTGTTTTGGCAACACCTCCAGTATCAGCAATCACTTGAGCACCTGTAATCCCATTACCAGTGGAACTGTCTGTAATCATCCCTATAACCATTCCTGTGCCAGCACCACTATATTGATAGAGACCACTTGCGGTTCCTGTATAGAACTGGTTCAGAAAGGTAGGTGATGTACTCACGCGGGTTAGATATTTATAAAGCGAGGAGGAAGTAACATCATATACCCAATAATCAGACATGCCCAGCAAGGTCCAGTACTCACCGCCATCCCTGCTGATAAAAACCCCCTGTTCAAAGGTTGCTGCATAAACAATTTGAGTCTCGTCCGGATTCAGCTCTATATCAACAACCGTGCAGTCAAGCGGCAGCCCTTTACTGCTATACTGCCAGGTATTTCCTCTGTCCACACTCTTAAATACACCCTTTGCACAGTCAACCCCTGGAGCACCACTTCCTGCATATAAAGTTTCTGGATGGTTTGGATCAATCTCAACGGTATTAATGACCATATTTCCCAAAGGCGTCATATACCAGTTATTGCCTCCATCTGTACTCTTATAAAGATTTCCCATGATTACAGGAGCGTAAAACAAGCCACTTCCTGCATACAGGATACTTTGATCTTTTGGATCTATCTTGATAACGTTAATAGGAACATTCCCTGTTAGTAGCTGTTTCCAGGTTTCTCCTCCATCATTGCTTTTATGTATTTCACCGCTATCCAGGGGGAAAGATTCAGTCCCGATGTAGAGAATATTGGGGTTGGAGGGATCAATGGCTATCGTATTGACTGTCTGCTCGGGGAATTCCAGCAAATATGCACTTCCACTCATCAGACCAAACTTTCCAAGCCAGCCGTCAAATCCAGCGAAAAGAGTTGCTCCATCATGGGGATCAAAAGCCAGGCTATAAGAAGGGTAATAATCGAGCGCTTCCCACCCAGTATCTTCTCTATTGATGTAGACCCCAACCATAGTGCTTGCAGCAATCACTTCTGAATTTTGAGGATCAACCGCTGTTTGAAAAATGTGGCTGGCACTGACACCTTGATTTATAAAATTCCAATCCAACCCATTATTTTCACTCTTTATAATCCCCAGATTGGCATCTCCTCCATACACTACACCCGGTCTTTGGGGATCGATGACAAGAGCAAGCAACTCAAACTTTGCATCATCTAAAACCAAATCATACGTCTCCCAATTATCACCAGAGTCCGTGCTCCTGGAAAATTTATAGTAGCACTGGGCATAAACGGTATGGTTGTCGGAGGGATCCAAAGCTAAGGCCCGGCACCAACCATCCTCTGGCCAACCATCGATGCTCAATTGAGACCAGTTTACACCACCGTCTTTGCTTCTATAGACCCCATTGCCACCACCTGCAAAAACAACAGGCGGTTTATCTGCTGTAAGTACAATTTCATCAAACCAGCTTTCCTTTAAACCCGTGGATATGGGGATCCAGCTTTCACCCCCATCTACACTCTTATAAATAGACCCCTCATTAATGAATTCATGGCCTGATACTATCCAGATTTCCTCTGGACTGTCCTGTCGAATCGCAATGCTTCTAACGTTATGGTCGGCAATTAAAGGCAGCTTCTTCCAGTTATTACCTCCGTCGGTCGTTTTAAAGATTGCCCCACCGCTATCACTGCGCTCTGGTCCTCCGCATCCCAGATATGCGGTGTTACTATCATGGGGATGATTGACCACGCAGTAAGAAAATCGCTCCTCCTCAGATGAAAAACAATCTTTCCAGGAAAAACCACCATCCTCACTTTTAGTAAGGTATGCACTGTGGGCTACCCAAACGGTTTTTTGATCATCACCTCCCAAGACAACGGAAAAGACTTCGCGGTTTCTAAAATAATCAATGCTCACCCAATGATAACCTCCATCAATGCTTTTAAAAAGTCCATCTCCCGACCAACTTCCAGCAAAGATAAGGTTTGAATCCTTCGAACTAATCGCCAAGGTATTGATCTGCCCACCATAAAGCTCCATACTTCCCCAGTAAGGCAAAGCAATGCCTTTATGACCAAAACAGCAACATATAATGACGAAGCATTGAGCTAAAATTACAAACGCTCTTTTCATGGGGATCAACATGAAAAATTTTTATTGATATTTTTCATAATATTTTATACACTAGCCGTCCATTATAGACCAAAAACTTAAACATTTGAGTCAAGTTTTTTAAACATCACGGTTGGGCGATTAACTCAGCGGGAGAGTGCTACCTTCACACGGTAGAAGTCACTGGTTCGAACCCAGTATCGCCCACCATAGTCACCTTTCGGAAATTATACAGCCTATTGAAGTTAATCTTAAGCTAAATTCTAGACCACACCAATCCTCTTATTACCGCCAGACTTATCAAGTTTTGCTATAAAAGGCATGAGGTAATTTTATTATAAAGAACTGCTGCTGCTAAAAAATCTGTTGTGCAAATAGTGTAGCCTTAAATCAACATTAGCTTTAGCACTAACCATAATTCAAATCAAGCTTATATAACAGGTTTTCCAGGTTGATCTCGGATTAGCAAAGCAAAAGAACTGGGGAAATTACCTTGCTGAGTGAATCTGGGTCTTAAAAAATGAGGCAAAAAAGAAAGAGCAAGAAATTACTAAAGATTTATCAGAAGCTTTACAATGCTATCGGTCCCAGGCACTGGTGGCCTGGGGATTCACCTTTTGAGGTAATCATAGGTGCTATATTAACCCAAAACACTTCCTGGAAAAATGTAGAAACTGCCATAAAGGCTTTGAAGGAGTACAATTTGCTTGATCCTGTAAGGCTCCTCAAGGTAGATGAAGGAATTCTGGCTAACACCATTAAATCTTCCGGCTTTTTTAACATTAAGACAAAAAGAATAAAAAACTTTATTCGTTTTCTCTTTGAAAATTACCAGGGTAGTTTAGAAAAAATGTTTTCAGAAAATTTAACACCTTTAAGAGAAAAACTTTTAAAGATAAATGGCATAGGACCTGAGACTGCAGACAGTATCTTACTGTATGCCGGGGGAAAACCAATCTTTGTAGTTGATGCCTATACAAGGAAAATACTTTTAAGACATAATCTCATCTCAAAAGCGGCTGGTTATAGTGAAACCCAGGCACTCTTCATGGAAAATTTAGAAAAAGATGTGAGAATGTTCAATGAATATCATGCACTCTTGGTTTATGTAGGAAAGTACTTTTGCAAAAGGATTCCTGGCTGCGAAAATTGCCCGATGAGAGGCTTATAAGAAAAAGTGGGAGGAATGAAATAATAATTAATAAATTATTTTCAATAATTTTGAGTGGCGGCCAAATTAATATGCCAGTTAATTCAAATGGTTATAGTGTTAGTGATTATAATTTTTAAATTTTTCTAAAAAAAATGTTGCATTTTGAATTTATCCAAATATAATGAAAAGGTTATGCTGGCGTAGCTCAATGGCAGAGCAGCTGATTTGTAATCAGCAGGTTGCGGGTTCAAGTCCCATCGCCAGCTCCACTTGTGTGCTTCGGGGAGAGGTTCCCGAGTGGCCAAAGGGGGCAGACTGTAAATCTGTTGGCAACGCCTTCGGAGGTTCGAATCCTCCCCTCTCCACCATCACCTTTAAAGATGCCCTCTGAATAAGAGCGGGAGTAGCTCAGTTGGCTAGAGCGTCAGCCTTCCAAGCTGAGGGTCGCGGGTTCGAATCCCGTTTCCCGCTCCAGTGAGAAAACTCGGCTTAGCATAACCAATTGTATTGACTGAATAATACAAAACGTTTTGCTGCCCACGTAGCTCAGTTGGTAGAGCACTTCCTTGGTAAGGAAGAGGTTCACCGGTTCGATCCCGGTCGTGGGCTCCATTTAACGACAATTCTTGTTTTTCTAAAATGTTTTTGTTTCTAAGAGTGCTAACTGTAGTATATTAACCTAAATTTTTGTGAGGCACAAGCCATGTCGAAGAAGAAATTTGAGAGGACGAAGCCCCATATCAACATTGGAACTATAGGCCATGTAGACCACGGCAAGACCACCCTCACTTCTGCGATAACCAAATTTCTGGCGATGAAGGGTCAGGCTGAGCATATGGCATACGATCAGATTGATAAAGCTCCGGAGGAAAAGGAGCGGGGGTTGACTATATCCATTGCCCATGTCGAGTACGAGACAGATAAAAGGCACTATGCCCACATCGACTGCCCGGGACATGCCG
>WTBG01000026.1 GCA_013139225.1 Deltaproteobacteria bacterium | reverse complement strand
ACCAGTACGCGACTTCAATGGTTGAACCATAAATTGTGTCATAGATGAGAAGCCCCTTTTTAGCCTGTGCATGAGAAAAGGATGGCCAGACCAGCATTGCTGCAAGTAGCATTAAAAAAACAGTTTGTATAATCCTTTTGCTTTGTTTCATTTCCCCCTCCTTTGCAAATGTTCTGTGGTAATTAAAAGTTCTGAAAGATTTGTTTGGTAAATACATTTTGTTTTCTTCATACATCCTAACAGGTATATTATAAAAATCATACAATACTAATAGCAAGTATTTTTTGACTTTAGATTGTGAAGTTACAATGAAAACCCGCCCTTATGGTGTTTCTTAAGACAACATGTGGTGGGAATGAAGCGAACTTTTCTATTTTTTTCAGTAAAGCCGGTTTTCCCTTTTTTATAGTCGGGATGATTTTTGCCATTGCACGTCCCATATGGGTGGGTACTTCGTAAGGATCCAGTACAGTCGGAAGCGTTTCTTGTATCGTAGCGAACAGGTAATCAATTTCACTGTCTGAACAGAGGATGGGCATATACAGGTTTTTGAGAAAAACATTGTAGTCCAGTTTTTCCAAATAGTATGTCTTCCACCACTCAAGATACGGTTGTATGCCCTCCTCGTTGTACTTTTTTTCTTTCAGGGCGTGGACAACTGTGTTGGCAGCTTTCCACCCGCTCATCACCGCACCAGTCATCTCCGCTTCCTGGCACCACCCGGCATCTCCGACGAAGAGAACATTGTCCTTAAACGGGTGGAAAAGTGGAGCATACATATTACCCGTGCAACCGCATTTACGCACTTTGCGTGCTCCCTTAAACCAGTCAGCAAATCTGCTGCGCTGGGTGAATTCTTCAAAGATCGCTTCGTGGTCAGCTCGCATATCAACATTTGATGTCATGACCAGCCACACATCTTCACCCTGATAATCACATGCACGGGGGAGAATAAAACCCATCATTGGAGGATCCCCACTTTTAACCAGCGGTTGATAAAGAGCATGCGGATGGGGCAGATTGAGGTTGGTCATTTCATATCCGATGGACGTTATCGAAGCATAAAAACTTCTGTTTTTGTTCAAGCCCATACTTCTTGCGACTCTTGACTGGCGTCCATCTGCTGCGATAGCAAAAACTCCTTTAAAATGCTTGCCATCTGATGTTAGAACCTCAACACCTTCACCATCTTTTGTTGCACGTATGACATTTTCGCCAGCAAAAAAGTTCACCCCCAGGTGTTTGCATTCTTCGACCAATCCTCTGAGAAACCAGCTTTTGTTGTAAACTGCACTTGCGCGCCCCGCTTTTCCTTTCTGAAGGTTGGACGTATAGTCACCGAAAACAATTTTTTCACCACTTGGAGAGTAAATTTCCCAGGAGAAGAAATCTTTTGTAGGCCCATCGTATTTCAGGCTAAAGCCACAATGAGGAAAGCACAAAAGGCCTTTTTCCTCATTGTGGATGACCCGTTCTCCCATATAGTTTCCAGAAAGTGTAACAAGCATCATTCCACACATTCTGAGTATTTCATGAACGGTATCCTTCCTCTCCAGCAGAGCGACTTTAAGGCCGCTTTCTGCTGCTGCCTTAGCAGCCGTGAGCCCCGCAGGTCCTGCTCCTATTACAATAAGATCGTACCCACTTTTCATTGCATATCCTGGTTTACTATCAGAAAGTTGTGGTTTTTACTGAAGATTAAAAGACTATTCATCAACTTTTGTGCCCGTTGTCATTCCTTCAAGGCATATATTCAGTCTTTTGCAGAGTTCCCTGGATGACATTCTGTATGTTTTTTTTATGAGGCAATCAATGACGAACAAAGTGAAAACACCTTCCAGCATGTTTGCTAATTTAATTGGAGATATATCTTTGCGTATATGGTCTTCAGCTTGTCCTTGCTTCAAAATAAGGGAAAGTGAGTTTCTAAAATCCTCGAAAAAGATTCCATCGTATTGTTGATTGTTCAAGGTAGTAAAGCTTTTAATCAACATTGCTCGTGTAATGTTTTCATGTTTGGCTGCAATCCTGGCTGTGGTTGAAAATATTCTATTAATTTTTGTTTTGATGGGTACATCCAATTCCAGGATTTCCTGGCATTTTCTTTTGAGAAAGGGAATTTTCCTTTTAAATATTTCTGCCAGGAGGTCTTCTTTCCGTGGGAAATAGTTAAAGAAGGTGCTTTGAGCTATGTCGACTCGTTTTGTGATATCTTCAACCGAGGTGTTTTCGAACCCCTTATCGACAAACAGCTTTTGAGCAGTTTTAAATATAGAGTCCCTTATTGCTTTCTTCTTTCGTTCTCTCCTTTGAGGATCATCTTTAGTGCCTGTCATGAGAGTGCCTCTTTTTTTTGTGGCAGCAAAAATTGTTGTTGCATTTTTAAATGTGTGTGATATTAATGAGTGTACTCATATATTACTTAACTCATAATTAAAGTCAAGGAAATTAAAGATGTAATTTTATCCTGTCAACAATAGTTTACAGAATCATTTTTTTGTATAAATATTGTTGACATTGATAATCACAAATGATAGGAAATAATTTGTTTTTAAATTTTAAAGGAGCTTAGTATGGCAAGGCTTGGATGGAACGATATGGTGGATTTTGCAAAAGTGATATGTGACGAGTATAAACTCTTCGAGGGTATAGAACTGGTGCCGCTTGAAACTTATGAGGGGATGGATACTAAGCCTGCCTGGGAATTTAAGGCTCCTATGGCCAGTGGGTTTTATAAACCATACCTGATTAAGGGAAGCGATAAGATTGAAAAGATCACCATTGGGGAATTGCACTATATGGGGAGAGCAAAGTACTGTGCCCTTAACATGACCGCCACCGATGATTACGATCTTCCTATCTTTGCGTGTGAGTTTGATGAAACGGCTCCGCGTGTAGGTGTTACCACTGATTTCATGCCGACCGTGGACATTGCGGTACACGAAGATTATCTTAAAAAATATTATTCACCGATTGCTGGCCTTTGGAGGAAATATCGCACGATTCCAGGCTTTACCAAGGAAGGTCGTTGCCTTGTTCAGAGAAGGTATGGACCCTGGCCCTGGGCCCGCGAAACGCTTTCCCCCTTCAGTTTGGATGGAAGGGTCGAAGAGAAAGAAGACCGGAAGAAAGTGATGGAGGCTGTTGTGGCGTATGCCAGAGTATGGTTGGATCTCTTGGAAAAAGCGGAACCAATCAGCGATCCCGAGTATAAGCAGGAGATGCTTAAGAGGAAAAAGACGATGCAAAAGTATTATCGGGATCTGGATCCTGGAGGAGAAGTGATGAAAAAGATTTTTGGTGAAGGAAAGCATCATCTTTTTGTAAGTTTAGTCTTTTAAAAGGGGGGATAGATGGGAGAAGGTATAAAATGGTCACCATATCTGGAAAAGATGAGGGAACAGATGGACCAACTCAAGCTGAGTGAAATCAAGGAATGGAGTGGGCATGATATAACACCAGCAAGGGAGTTTAAGACTGCTCAGGTGCAAGGAGGGTTTAAGGCCTTTCACGCAGAAAAGATAGAGAAGATAGGTGTCGGTTCTTTCTATTTCAATAAAGAGATTCACTATGGCTTCTGCACCATCATTCCGGATGAGGACTACGATCTTCCCATGTTTGTGTCACAATGGGAGGAAGGGGAAAAAGAGATTCGTTTTCTGGTAGATATTATGCCTACGGTAGACTCTCTTATCGATGAAGAATATCGAAAAAGATATTTGGAGTCGGTGCAGCCGCTCTGGGAGAAATATGCCAGCCTCCCTGGAATCTGTCCTGAAGAAAGCGACGCTATTCGATCCCTATGTTCAATCATCTATACGGCAGCTAAGGTCCCCATTGATAAAGAAGGACTGCGTCTGGCAGCGCTTGCTCCTCACACGGAATATCTAAAGAGTTATCTCAACTTCCTGCAGGAGGCATATTCCATCAAGGATGATACCAGGAGGAAAGAAGTGAAACGGAAGAGAGGGGTTATAAGGGACGTATTACGCAAAAGATTTTCTGGAGAAATCGTATGCGATTCAGTGAGTGAAGCTTTGGAAGGCAATCTGCAAGAACAGATGGTTGCCATCTTATTTTAAAAAGGAGTTAACGATGTCTGTTATGGATATGCTCAAGCGAGGAGTTGAACACACAAATGTGGATGAGACTGCACAAGGGATGATGGTAGATTTCAAAGATCATAAAGTTGGTATGAAGCTGGATGCGGATGAAATTACCCAGGTAATAAAGGATGGCAAGATCTCTCTGGAGGATGGTATACGGGAGGATTGCCATGTGGTTATGAAGATGAAGACGGTCGATTTATGTGGTGCGATCGACAACAGCTTTGATCTGATGGAAATCAGAGAAAAAGGTGAAATTATAAAAGGAGACATTGCCGATCCCAATCTTCCTGTCCATCTAATGGCAACGTTTCCTTTCTTTGATGCCATGGTAAGGCTGTATGAGAGTGATCCGGAATTTGAGAAACAGGTTGACGAGATAAAAACGTCTCTTTAAATTGAGTACGTGCTTATGGTTAAACATATTGTTGATGAGCAAAAGTGCCGTGGTTGTGGGAAGTGTGTTGAAGAATGCAGCCTGGAACTGTGGGTATTGGTAGATGTGGAAGATGGTAAAAAAA
>WTBG01000213.1 GCA_013139225.1 Deltaproteobacteria bacterium | reverse complement strand
TACTTCCTATTGTTGCAAGAAATGTGAACTATTTTGCTCATTTTACCCACCACAATATCTAGTGTCAACTTCCCACCAGGAGTGCTCTAAACAAACTACAGAAATCATCAATTCTTGAAAATTTCTCTTGCAATTTTACAATGATAATATTCCGTCGGATAATCAGGCGGGAACTGAGAAAACAAACCTTAAACCACAGCATTGTAAGGAACCGGTCTACTCGTCTCAATCTTAGCATGCTTGATTTGAAATACATAAATCTATTACCTGAATTTTGCACGAAACCTCCCATTGTGAACGGTTGAAGAATTATTTTTCAGCCGTTTCATCTTCGGAATAACTATCCAACGCATTCAATTTTAAGAGTTTGCCTTATTTCAGCTCATTATCTGCCAGATATTGTCTCCGTTCGAAGGAGAAAACTCATTCGTGCAAAATATTTTTTGCACCAATATTCAATTTAAAGCAAATCGGCATGGCCAAAACTTTCCTTCTATCCATGGCCTTACTTTAGCTCGCGCTTTATCTAAGAATTTTAAAAAATGTAGCATTGCCGGTGTACGTGTATCATGAATTGAATATCTTACCTTAGTCTTATTGTCATGGAAAGGGACCTTAGCTGCTATAAACAGAAGTTTCAACCTCGCAAGCCTAATTGTGTTGTCCATTATCCCCTTCAATGCACCATGAGCAGCATCACTCCTGCTTGCCGGTGCTTCCTGGATGCTCCTCTGTGCCAGAATTTTCATATAACGCCAGATATTATAGGATAACATTACTAACTGAAACCAAGCGTAATTATTTTTGAATTTCGCCGATGGTATTGCATCAAGACCTTCTCGTTTCGCTTCTCCAATCAGGTTCTCTACATCAGCCCGTTTGTCGTATTTTGCAATAACTTTATGCGCCTTACCTTTAAGGCTGGTGCAAAATATTCGGTACACATACAGGTCATTTTCAAACAGGGGAAGTTGTACATGCTTGCCTGTATCGTTATGGATTTCCTTCAGTATGCGCATTACTACAAAACGACAACTGACTTCCCAGCCCATAGGCTTATACCTACAGCTGTTATATTTTATCCCTTCCTCTTTCCCGACTTTATACCATTTGCCTGAATCAAATTTAGGATTGCATTTCTTATTGCCGATGATAAAATCAAAACCTTCTTCTATTAAAGCCGATACGCTTTCCCCGCTTAATAATTCACCGTCTGCTCGCACAACGACTTCTTTTACACAGCCCGGCAGTTGATGCTTTATGGTTTTAATAAATGTCGCACATTCTTTACCACTGACCGTTTTCCCTTTCCTCAGCTTTCCCACCAGATACTCTCTGCTCTCTTCTATAAAACCCAGTATCGGTCGGTATGCCTTTTTGCCCCGGTGTTTTGTATTGTGTCCTTTCCGACCTCCCTGCTGATTGCCGTAGAGTGTTTCAACTGTGGTATCAATATCAACATGAATCCGTCTGTAGTTTAACCTGCATTGCTGCCACACCCTTTCACGTAATATGCTCATAACCTTAAGAAGACTGTTTGCCTGGTTTATTCCCAAGCTGTTCACATACCGCCAGAACGTGCTCACTACCGGCAAACACATCACTCTGAAAAATCCACACAGCATGGCATCTGTTCGGATATAGGCAAAATGTGCCAGACGATTAAACCCTATAAATATTAGCATCAGAATACCTACCACCATCCTGTAGTCTCCCAGCTTGGGTTTTCGCTTGGGCTTGTGGTAGGCATGTTCAATGATCTCTTCAAATTTTACTACGTCAAAAAACTTTATGAGCGCCAGTATACCGCCAAATGGACTCAATTGTTCGGTGCATGTCTCATAATGCGTTGAAGCGTTGATTTTCCTTGCCTCTGCGGACTTCTTGTTATCTTCTTTACTGAAGAGCTTTTTCGTGTTATCCTTTTTCTGCTTTTTAACCATTTGGGGTTCCTCCTGTATTGTTGGTTTGTTTTTGTAGAACTCCATTAATACAGGACTCCCCAATGGTTTGACTACTCTTTTTTATCCTTTCGTGCAAGATTCAGGTAATACGCATATGGTAACGTTGATAAATTCGGACTTTCACTACTAATCATTTTTAGAAGTGAACTTTTTCGCTCATTATAAGCACCACAATAGATAGTATTCAAACAAAGCGCAACAAATAGTAGATTAATAATACTTGACAATATTTATAAATAATCTTATTTTTTGGAAAACAAGACACAAAAAACTTGGGCCATAAGTCAACTACCTTTTAAATCATCTTGAAAAGGTATTGCTGTAAGCTCGCATAAGTAGGGGAAAATGCCATTTTCAGATATCGCTTTTAAAGCACTTCAGGACATTGCTGGTAAAGAGAATGTAACTAATGATCCCTTGATGTGCCAGGCATACTCCCGGATCCAGTGGACACCTGATGGCGTCATTCAGCGTGAACAAATTGGTCTCGCCATGCGTCCTGCCTGTGTGGTCATGCCAGGTTCAACCGAGGAAGTACAGGCTATTTTCAAGACAGCCAACAGCTATCTCTTCCCGGTGATTCCAATGGGGACAGGAATGATTAACTCCGCTTTTCCCAACAGGGAGGGAACTGTCCTAATAGATCCCAAGAGAATGGATCGCATTATTAAAATCGATGCCAAAAATATGTATGCGGTTATTGAGCCTTATGTAACTTTTGCTTCTCTTCAGGCTGAAGTAATGAAAGTAGGGCTCTCCTATCCTTCTCCTCCGGCGGGCAGCCAGATTTCCGTGCTTGCCAATATCTCCTGGCATGGTGGCTATGGCAACTCATGGATCTCGGGGTTAGGAGCCCAAATGCTACTGGGGTTCGAATTGGTACTTCCTAACGGTGAGCTACTGAAAAGTGGATCTGTTTCCCAGACAGGCTCCGACTGGATCTGGAACGACGGTCCAGGACCTGACCTTAGAGGTTTCCTGCGTGGTGCACAATTTGGTCATGCCGGAGGTATGGGAATGGTTACCAAAGCGTCTACCCGGCTTTTCCCCTGGCCCGGTCCACAGGTTTTTCCCACTGAGGGACATGCCCTTGAGAAACTATCAGAATTTTCACCCGACAAATTTCGCTGGTACATGATCGACTTTCCCCATAACTATCCGAAAGAGGAAGAATATGCTCTTAAAAAGGCTTGTGACTTCCAGTATGAGCTGTCAAAAGCTGAGATAGGAGCTGTGGTTCAGCACCTCGCCAAACAGTTTCTCCTTTCCTGGAGTTCCCGGACCAAAAAGGAATTTCATGAAGGAATGGCCAGGGATATCTTCCCTCATGGATATAATGTAGTGGGTCTGTGTAGCACTACCTCCCTTGAACAACTTGAATATGAAGAAAAAGTGCTTCGCCATATTGTCGCAAAACAAGGGGGAACTTTCCTCACAGAGGAAGATGAGCCTTACCGATTATGGATGAACATCGCCAACGACTGGATACGCACTGGTCACTCCATGCGCTTGAGTCGTCCCTCTGATTCTTTTCACCAGGGTACCGCCTGTCTTGATTCCATAGACAATGTAGCAAAGGAAATTGTTCGGGCTAACCAGACACAGAGGGAACTGTATGAAAAAGAGGGGATAGGAAAGGGACTTCTCCAGCCCATCAGTCAGCACGGGGGGTGGATCAGTCCCCTTGAAAGAGGCTATGGTGCCGTGATGACCACTGACCTCTGGCCAGAACAGACCCCGCAGCAAGCCGCGGAATGTATCAGCCTCCTCTTTGGTTCACTTAAGGGAATGTTACAGAAAAAAAGTGCAGGAGCAACCCTCGCCCTCCTGGGTCCTGCCTATGACCTGCTGGGTCCTCGATTTTTTAACATACATCTTATCGTGAAGGAAATAAAAAAGACATTTGACCCTAACAACATTTCAAATCCACCCTATCCAACCAGACCAGACGTAGTACCTCCGCAAGAGCTGGCAGAAATGACAAAGGTTTTATAAGCACAACATACGGAAAAAGGTTTTTACAATGGAGAAACAAGTTTCTTTCTATAGTGGGGCGGGACTGAGACTGGCTGGGATTCTGGAGGTGCCGGATGAAGGGGAGAAAGGCATAAAAAGGCCGGGCATAGTACTCTGTCATGCCGGCACCGGTACTAAAGAAACATTCTTGCCTGAAATATCACAACGACTGGTTAAAAAAGGTTATGCAGTATTGCGTTTTGACTACAGAGGTTTTGGTGAGAGTGAGGGTCCTGAATGTCGGTTAATCCCCTGGGAACAGGTGGATGATATTCGAAATGCAATTACTTTCATGCAGCTACAAGGTGAGGTAGATAGAGAACGAATTGGTTTATGGGGTCCCTCTTCTGGTGGGGCCAATGTGAGCTACACAGCAGGCGTTGACCGACGTGTAAAGTGTATGGTGAGCGTTTCAGGTATGGGAGACATGGGTCGCTGGCTTAGGGATATCCGACGTTACTGGGAATGGAAAGAATTTCTGCAGAGATTAGAAAAAGACAGAACAAATCGTGTTTTGTCAGGTGTTTCTCAGAAAGTTGTCACTTCCGAAATTGTATTGCCAGTTTCATCATCTGGTATGGATACCTTGCCGGTACCGAAAAACCCTGCAGCTCAAAAAAACGAACTCACCCTGGAGAGCGCTGAGTCTATGACGCAATTCCGTCCAGAAACTGTGGTAGATAGAATATCACCCCGGGCAGCCATGTGGATTTACACACCTGAGGACACTGTAGTTCCCATTGAGGAGTCTCAGAGTATGTATCAGAAAGCTCTTGAGCCAAAAAAGCTTGTAGCCATTGAGGAATTTAAACATTATGAACTCTATCACGGAGCAGGATTTGATCTCGTGATGAAAAACACTTTAGAGTGGTTTAATACCTATTTTGACAACGAATAGAAGTTTTATAGTAAGGTAGTGCCAGAAACTAAAAGAAACAACAATTTGCTATCTAACAAGGCAAAGAAACACATGAAGGCTAATGAGCTAACAGAAAAACTTAAGCGTATAGTAGGAACTGCGTGGGTTAGAACCGATAATCTTACCAGATATTACTATGGTAGTGATGTCATTACCTACTTTAGCCAAGGTTCGATCTACCCTGAAAATCATCCGCTGGTTGTTGTATATCCCAGTTCAACCAAAGATATTCAGGGGGTAATCAAACTCGCCAATAAACTCAATATCCCATTATATGCGATTGGTGGGGGTACTGTTTTACTGATTGGTTCAATCCCGGGAAAACCTGATGTAAGCATAACCTTTGATTTTCATCGAATGCAAGGGATAGAGATTGATAAAGATCGATTGATCGTGCGTGTACAACCCGGAGCAACAGGAATACAAGTAAGCCAACTGATTCGAAACTTTGATCTTGGCTATCGTCCTTATTTCGGTGGCAGTCCGGGAACATCACATTTCGTACCTTACCAACTTTTTACTGGTCAGAACAAAATGGCAGGATACCAGGATGGAATGGGTATCCACTGCGCAACCGGTATGGAGATGGTCTTACCTACTGGTGAAATTATCAGGACAGGTTCTATGGCACGTCCTGATTCTCCTGGCTGGCCACATGGCCCTGGTCCGGCATTAACCTATCTACCCTTCTATGCCAATGCAGGTTATGGCATTGTAACCGAAATGGAGTTCCGTTTTTTTTCTACTCCTCAGAAGACTTCATCTCTCTGGCTAATGTTTAATACCCTTAATGCTACCGTGAATGGGCTGTATGAAGTAATGAGGCATGAATATGGTTGTGGTGCTACTATTATGGGTCATGGGTGCTGGACTCATTGTCTCTATTCTGCCAGACACTGGCAAGAAGGAGTACATTTTCTAAAAGCAACTCAAAACATTAACCTTGTAGGCATGTCTTTTAGAGGTACAAATCATAAGATAGATTTTGAGCGCAAAGCATGTTCCAGAATATTCGAAAAACATGGCGGCATACCCATGCCACATTGGATGGTATCAATTCTTGATGGCCACGAAACTAATGCTGCTGGATGGCAACAGAACAATAGCCCAAGGGTATTAGGAACGTTTAACGGGAAGTTTGACACAGGTGGACTTTTTGTAACCGGTGGCGCCTTTGATACCCTTGAAAAACTGGAGGAACACATGGAGCAAGGCTTTAAGGACTATACGGATGTTGTAAAAAAATATCCTAAATTTGTAAATACCCCCTACCCATCTTTTCGTCTTTTTACAAGCTGTGGACAGACCTATCTAGCCATGGGTGGACACTCAAACGCTGCGGGTGAGTTTATTTGTGTTATTGATTATGCAGACAGAGAGCTACTACCGTTTGTGGGTGAAATAAGCACAAGGTTTAGCGAGATGATGCAAAAACTTGGTTTGGCGCCCCTTGGTATAGGACGTGATAATCGCACCTGGACGGAGTGTAGCGCTCACTTTGAAATGGCAAAACTCATAAAAAAGACACTAGATCCAAAAAACCTATTGGCTCCTGGAGTAGCATTTCCTGCTGACTAGTAGTACGTTTCATGATTATCTTTACAAAACTTAATCTACCCCCGCCCTTCCCTCCCCCTTGATGGGGGAGGGTTTGGGAGGGGGTGAAAATAGAAACTTTTTGTAATATTTTTTTGAAACGCTCTACTAGAAAGCTATGAGTGGCAATTCAACCAAAAGGAGGAGCAAAATGCTGCCGTTGAACTGGTTGAAAGCTTCCTGCAACCCGATTACACCTGGAAGCAGATTGTAACTAAAGAATTTAATATCTATACCGGTGCCGGTTCGGGTTATTTTACCATGCCCTGGAATGCGGGAAACTTCGTTCGTTTAAAAATGTGAACTTCAATCCAAGGAGGAAGGTATAATGATTATCGACATACATAATCATATTGTATTAAAAGATAGTCCCTATTATACACCACAGGACGAATACATCAAAGAGATGGATGAACTGGGAATTGATAAAATGGTTATTCTTGGAAAGGATTACGGAAAACTGGGAGACAGATTGCAATCAAACCTGCCGGATGAGGAGATTGCCAATTTCATTAATGCTTGTCCTGATCGTTTTATTGGCTTCACAGCAGCGCACCCTGACAGGACAGCAAAGGAAAATCTGGAGAGGATTGAACGAGCAGTTAGTGATCTGGGTTTGAAAGGTATTAAACTCAATCCCCATGCATGTTTTTATCCTAACGATGAGAGGCTTTACCCGGTGTATGAAAAAGCCACAGAGCTTGATATTCCGGTAATGTTTCATTCTGGAGTGAAATCTCCCACTGAAGGAACACGAGTTAAGTACTGCCAGCCAATTTATCTCGATGACGTAACAGTAGATTTTCCTGATATGACCATTATAATTGCTCATGCAGGATATCCCTGGGTGGAAGAAACAATACTGGTTGGTCTCTATTCACCAAATGTATACGTGGACATCTCCACTTTAAATCAAATAGAGGGGGCTTTAGGCTATGAAGTGGTTCTTCCCACTATTCGCAAATTAACTTCTTCCCTCGGTGCTTCACGAATTCTTTTTGGTTCAGACTTCACGTATAATTTGGAGGAAATGATTCGGCTTATTAAAAGCGCTGATTTTCTCTCTGAAAGAGATAAAGAAAATATATTAGGTGAAAATGCTAGGAAGTTGTTGAAGATATAATGATAGTACATTTAATTTTGTATTTTAGACAACTGAGTAGAGTAGATTAGATTAAAACACTCAACACAACAATATAATTTAAAGGCCGTACCAGGTTGTGAGCTCGTTAGCCGGTACCCTGGGTCTTTCAAAGGTATTTAACGTTGAATCTTTAACTGGTATTCCTACAGCTACACCACCGAGCAAGGTTTTGTCGTCCGGAATTTCTAAAAGTGCTTTAATATCCTCTTGGCAAATAGTAACAATACCCAGCCAGCAGGATCCCAGACCTCGGGCATGGGCTGCAAGTAAGAAATTCTGCAGTGCTGCCGCAGTGCCGTACTTGTAAGAATCCTCATCCCTTGCATAGTGGAGAAATAAAACCGCAACTGGTGCGTCAAAAAAACGTAGCATCTTTTCAAAGAACTGACCGGGATTGATTCCTTCCTGCTCAGCTGCCTTGCTGATAGTTTCCATGATTTCATCTTTACGCTTTTCACATACTTCGGGTAAATCATCATAGCCACTTCCCTGCATACGTTCAAAAAATTGCTGTTCAATACATGCATTTACCTTGGCAAGTTTTTCTCCAGCAAGCACAATAAACTCCCAAGGCTGCTGGTTGGTTGGATTTGGAGCCCAAATAGCAGCTTCGAGACATTCCTGGATAACTGCTCGGGAAGGCCTCTCCTGTTCAAAAGCTCTAATGCTTCTGCGTGATTTGATGAGTTCTAACATATCCATAAGGTGTACTCCTTTCACAAAGCATCATAAAGTAGCTGGTAGAAAAATGCTCGATGAGTGATTTTTGATGGGATGACTATAGGAAAGCCCTTTTGGGAGTCAACTGAATAATAAATTGCTATCTATGAATAATTAGATTGCTTTTGTAATATTAAACCGATTATTTTTTTGTTTATACAATAGAGCAATAAGAGAGAAGAAAAATAGTTATCCAGCACATCGACAAAGTTACCATACATATCACTCTATCTTGGAAACCATGGTATCAAATGAACGTTGCATATCCTTTTTGATCCTACTTGCGATGATCGTTCCAAACACGGGAATTTTTACCTCAATGGTTGCTTCGAATGATATCCGGGTACCGGTTCCTTCCGGTTGAAGGTGATAAGTCCCTCCAATGATAATCCTCCCGCTGCCCTTATATTGAAAACTGAGGATTTGTTTCGATCGTTCCCATCGATACTCGGCCACATTTGTGGTCGTGCCACTCTTGTCCATGTCACCTTTTTTATTGTGCTTGTATCCGGTTACTGCTATCTCAAATACTGTTATGTCATCCGTCTTCTCAATTAGGCGGTACACAGCCTCGACAACTTCTTCCCGCTGCTTTTCGATAGTAACCAAAAAGTCTTCCGAGCATAATAGCTCTGCTATTTGTTCTAGACTTTTATTTGCCTTAGCAGCTGTTTGTAACCTGGCCATATTATTCTCCTTCCTTTTCCGGATAGTATCTGCAATTATTTTCTGTGTGCAGGCTTCAGTGAGCTCTTAGGAAATTGTAACGGAGAGGGTGTGCAAAGCGAACTCCTACTCTGCTTTGGAAAATATCTCCAGCATTTCATTCTTCCGTTTAATTATTGGAAGATTATAGGGACATTTTTCTTCACACTGGCCGCACTCTTCGCAAGCCTGCCACCATAGCATGAGACTCTTCCCCATTTTTTTCTGCTTATCAGTCAGGTCCTCGTAATTGCGGCCTTTCACCTGGGGATACAGAATATTAATCATAATCGGAATAAGAATATCATTTGGACAGGGCAGACAGTAGCTGCAGCGCCGGCAAAAATCTTTTCCTAAAGGTGCAACCTCTTCCTCAAACTCTTTAAGCTCCTCCGATGTCAGCGCTTCCGTGTTCTCCACATACTTCAGATTTTCCTTTAGCTCGTCGAGGTTGGCAACGCCGTTGAGGATTATATCAACAGGATAACCGTTTAAAAACTTAAAGCATTTTTCAATATTTGTAAATACCCCGCCTGCCAGCGGCTTCATCACCAGGGTACCGATATCCTTAGACCTGGCAAGGGATATCAATTCCTTCTCCGGTTCCCGCTCAATCACGTTAAAAGGAAACATTACCGTATCAAACTCTCCTGTCTTCATCTGTTCAACCATAACACTTACATGATGGCTTGTTAATCCTATAAAATCAATCATACCCTGGTCTTTGGCTTTTTTGAAAGCCTCCAGTGCTCCCCCTTTTCCCATTACCGTGGAAATCTCTTCAGGATAAAGCTCATGCACCTGGTAGATATCAATCTTGTCTGTCTGCAATTCTTTCAGGCTTTCCTCAAGATCTGTCATGACCCCATCATAGTCCCGGCTATGAGATTTAGTGGCGATAATACATTCCTTTCTTCTGGTTTTCATTACCTCACCAATGTTTGTTTCGGAATCCATGTAAACCCTTGAAGTGTCAACAAAGTTTATTCCGTAATCAAGCGCGGCGTTAAGCACCTGGTTTATGGTCTCCTCATCCTTGCCGCCCATCATCGTAGAAAGAGGTATTCCCCCCAGGGCCCACCTGGTAACTTCAAGGTTCGTTCTTCCCAATCTGACTTTCCTCATAGCGTTCTCCTAAATTCTATATAGTATTGAGTATTGTGATCAAGATTATAATTGAGTTCATTTTCAAATGGAGTCATTATAAAAAAAGTCCGCTTGAATGTCAATAAATATGAGGAATACCTTTATCCATATTGAATTTACTAAATTTTCTTTAACAGCCACACCCAGAGGTGCGTGATTTAAATTCAAATTGACACACAAAGATTTTTCCTTTACTCTGTACCCCGTAAAAGTGAAAATGAATTACCAAAAATACATAAGGGAGATAACCATGCTAAAAAACAAAATTAAACAATTTATAAAAGAACAATGCGGAGACCCTGCAATTGGTATTTGTGATGTTTCAGACCTTCGTCCACAAGAGGTGGAGCAATTAAAAAGAACAAATGAAATCATGGGGAAATACTCTGCGATATTTGATCCTGATACACCGGTGTTGCACCCGAAAGAGTTCCTGGACAACGCAAAATCAATTATTGTCATAGGAGGAAACGGTTATTTTGAAAAGCCAGAGCTTCCTGGAGATCCTCCAAGAGGATTATTCATGAACTTCTTTGTCAATCCAGATCTTCTTACTTATGCTGCGAGCATCTCAGATAAGATTACAACGTTTCTATCAGAGCAAGGCTATCAAGGAGTAGCTGTACCAAACGGCATACCTCTCAAAATTATGGCAGCACGATCCGGGTTGGGCACTTATGGAAAGAATGGGATTATCCAAGCTTCTGGCAGAGGCAGCTGGCTTTCACTAAATGTAATTATTACAGATGCAGAATT
This sequence comes from Deltaproteobacteria bacterium, assembly GCA_013139225.1. Lineage (GTDB taxonomy): Bacteria > Desulfobacterota > WTBG01 > WTBG01 > WTBG01 > WTBG01. The sequence goes on along the minus strand of WTBG01000213.1, from coordinate 3,039 downwards.
AGAACCTGATGAACCATTAGAAGATGCATGCGGTGAATGCACAAAATGTCAAGAAGCCTGCCCAACTCATGCCCTGGATACTCCTTACTCATGTGAGATTGAAAAATGTATCACGCTACATGCAATTTATAATCAAGCAGAGATTCCAGAGGGAATCCAAGATAACATGGGAACCTGCATTGCGCAATGCTGCGCGTGTATTGATGCCTGTCCAAAAAACAGCAAGCTTACCTTTCAAACTGAGGTAAACGTTCCAGAGGATCTTGTCTATCCCGAGATTGCCCCTCTAGTCAACATGACTGAAGAAACCTTTCAAGAAAAATATGGGGGGAGCTTTTTGGAATTTGTGATGACTGATAAAAAATATCTGCAGCGTAATGCCGCAATTGCAATAGGTAATTATGGTAATCCGGGTTATGCACCTATATTGAATAAGGCTCTTGAAACACAGTCAGAAGAGGTTGTCCGCACCGCAGCAGCACGATCATTAGAAAAGTTGAAAGTATAGGAAAAACACAAAATCTACTTGACTTACATAGTGAACTATGGTAGATTATGCTAACTTTGTTTTATTTGCTTTAATCATTTTGTTGTCAGAAGAAGAATAGCGGTTTCTTTAAACCACCACTTTTTTTACAGTGAAAGGTTTGGTAGATAGTTTCAAGGTAATCTGTAAAGGAAGGAGGTGTTTTTTTATGACTAAAGGAACCGTGAAATGGTTTAATGAGAGAAAAGGTTTTGGGTTCTTGTCACGAGAAGATGGAGATGATGTATTTGTACATTACTCAAGTATCCAGAGTTCGGGGTTTAAGAACCTCACCGAAGGACAGTCTGTAGAATTTGAAGTGCAAGATGGACCTAAGGGTCCTCAAGCAGTCAATGTTACAGCAGTGTGACAAAGCAATGGCAGTCAGATAATGGCTGCCATTTTTTTATCTCTATTCTCTTTTCACTATCCATTATTCCTTCATCTCCCAATTATTGTTTTTTATACGTCCACACGCAGCCTCCTTCCTCCCACACGATTTCAGTGGGGAAAAACCCCATCCTGCATCCCGGATGGTTGGGGTGGGTGAGATGCATTTTTTCCACTTCGCAGATTTCACGATCGTCAAAATCGTAACCAAGCTGTTTTATCCACTTTTTATGTCTCTTGAAACGGGCGCAATTCTTCCACCTGACAACGATTTCACCATCCTTGGGCTCCGAGTATTCAAATTCTGATATGTCGTGGTGCTGCTGATCGAGCTTAAAAACACTATCGAAACATTTCCTGAGGGCCAGATTAGGCGCAAGTTTAGTTACCGCTTTAGCGATGGGACCTAAAAACCTCGGTACAGATTTATTGTAGGCCTCGACTGTATCATCTACCCACTCTTTTACCGTACCGAGCCTTTTGTGGGTATAGTAGCTAATCATATGATCCATTTCGAAGAAATCACAGCACCGGTCGTATTTCTCCTCAAGTGACATCGCTTTGGTATTGGGCTTTTGCATCTTAACATCAGGCTTATGCCGCTTAACTTCTTTTGCCATAACATTTCCTCCTTTCAAGTTTAATAAGAATACATCCTTCTTCTTCTTCCTTCTAGTATCTTTTTTTATCTTATAAGTTGCAAAAGTAACTATAGGGTAAATCTGCCTGGATGTCAACAAAAGGCTTGTGGTAAAATACTAACGATGTTATAGGTACACACTCTATTTAGGGATAAGTATATATGTAGTTTTAGGTGTAAACTTTTAGAGGGAGGGAAACAAATGGGAAAGTCTTTGATAGCTGTACTAATCACACTCAGTGCTCTACTTGTGCTCGGTTCTAAATGTAAACACATTGTAGTAGTTTGTGAAGATGGAGCAGAGCAGGAATGTTTCTGCCCAGATGGAACTGTAGGGAATCAAGTGTGCAGGTCTGATGGTAGTGGTTGGGAGTCATGTGATTGTACCTATTATTCAGTATGGTGTGATGATGAGGCAGATTTATGCTGGCAGGATCCTCAAAAAGATGCCTATGACTACGATGACATTGGCCTTACCCAGCCTGATGCTATACGATACTGTGAAGAGGTGGTTTTCGGCGGGTATGATGACTGGAGATTGCCGGACATTGATGAACTGCGGACCCTCATCAGAGGCAATCCACCCACCGAGGCAGATGGAGAGTGTCCACTTACAGATGGTAGCCCCAGGAGTGACATGTCACACGAGGCATGTTCAGACAATATCCCATATGACGGCCCTGGTCCTGGTGGCTGTTACTGGCCCCCGGAACTTGCCGGCACCTGCGACAAACCTGATCCAGCTGCGGAAGGTCATCCAATGGAGTACTGTTCGTCTACCGTGGCCAGTGACAACGACCAGTGGGTTGGCGCTATTCTCTTTGAAAATGGTGCTGTAGCTTTCAATCATATCAATAGCTTTGCAGATGTACGCTGCGTTCGGGATGCACCAACCCCACCGGTAGTCTGTGAGGACGGCCCATCGGAAGAGTGTGCTCCGGGTGAAACAAGACAATGTAGCGGTGAAAATGAGAAAACAGGCTCGCAAACCTGTGCAGATGACGGCAGTTGCTGGGGACCATGTGAATACACAGGGTTTGAACCATCGCCTCCCATCACAGATGTCTGTGACCAGTGTGATAAGGTGCAGCTGACCATCAGAGTCCCTGAGAAGCTTCAGAATCCTCCGAAAGTTATAATGGCTTTTCTCTATGAAGCAGAAGGCTGGATTTTTCCTCCCAATAGACCTCCGGACGGCGGTACTGATTATAACCAGGTTATCGATCCCGACATTGATCTAGACAAACCACTCGCAATGACTGTTCCAGGCTGTACCTACTACAGAGAAGAGTGCCTAGAGGGTGATTATTATCTGTATGTCTCGCTCTTGCAGGAAGAAAAAATGCCACCAACTGTGGGGGAGGGTGACTACTGGTGGGGTATGGATCAGGAACCCATGACATTGGAGATCGGGCAGGCAAATGTAATCGAGATGGACATTGAACTTGTGCCTTTTGTAGAATAAGGATTCAACCTATTTTAA
>WTBG01000347.1 GCA_013139225.1 Deltaproteobacteria bacterium | reverse complement strand
CACGTGGTATCTTGTCCTGATTCAATTATTCTTATTAAGACAGGTTCATTTAACAAATTTTGTCCATCACCTCCTTTCTTAAGCATCACAATCTTTACTTCTACAATCCCCCCTTATGAGAGGACCGTTTATTTTGTTTGTAATAAACGTAATTACCTTTTGGCATTTGTCAAGTGAGGTTGTAAAAAATCAGGTCTAGCTAATAATCTTTCCCTCATCATTTGCTAGAATTTTAGCTGCCCTTTATTAATTGTAAGAGTTATTGATCTCAACAATGATAACAAAACTAAAGGATTGAATGTTCCTGATCAGCTAATTTATTTTGAGTTAGTTTCAGAAAGTAAGGATGAGAAGGGAAGGAATGGTGACATAGATGGAGTTTTTAAAGACTAAAAAGTCCCGCTCTTAAAACCCTTCTTATGTTGTATCAAACAGTTAGCTTGGTCAGACCCTAATGTAGTGTCTATAGGGGGGCGGAGGCCAGTTGTCAGTTGCATATTTTCTTTTTATTTTGTTGCAACTAAAAATCCTTTCCCCTCTAACTCTGGAATAATATCCGCCAAATCCAGATCTTGAAGTCCATTTCTGGTAAACAACCCGGTTTCTAAATCCCAACCCCTTGCTTTGTAATAATCATCCATGATTTTTTTAAAAACATCCTTCTTGACCGTTGATCCTTTACATGAGAAAAGATTACCGTTTTTCCCTGGCATCATGAGTTCAGGATTAAACAATCCAACAGGAGGGTCTTGCATCTTAAGTGGGTGCGTAAAATTAAATTCTTCCAAAATATCATCAATACGGCCACGTCTTCCCTCACGCAGATATATAGCTCTGCACAAATTTGCACACCGCTCACCCGAACGGAGAAATTCATCCTCGTCCATATCCTCACCGGTAACAGAAGAAAAAAGCCTTGCCTCTAATGATGGATCACCAACTCCTGTTTCAACATTCCCGGTATAATCGATTGGCCAAAACCAATCGCAGAGAATAAAATTTTCCATTGCATAAGACCGATTTTGCGTTATAACTGCTGCCTCTCCTTTTTTATCGGGTGAATCAAATTCGGCGGCTTTTTCATCACCCCAGAATGTCTTGGCTAAAAGGCGAAGTTTCTCAGTAGTTAAAAATCCCATCATGCCTTCGGTACCCATCCAGACCATCCACTTAACCATGGGGAAACTCACTCTGTGCAACTGGGTTATTGGATATGCAGGTTCTGTTGCATAAATAGGGGCATTTGTGATAAACAAACGCGGGGTGTAATAATCAGCATCAAATCCGGTTTTTGTTACTAATCCCTCTAGCAAGTCCTCTGCGCCCAGTTCACGGGCTGAGCGACGGCTCCCTTCTGCCAGCAAATCTCCTACCCCCTCCCGGCTGATGATAAGGTTAACCAGTGTTTCAATCCACTCGGATGTTCCCACCTCATCAGGATTTAATCCAGTTTCCTTTGCATCTATAAAACCTCTCTTAAGTGCTTCCGGAAGCCACGTAACCAGAAAACGAAGTTCCAATACGCAAAGCCCATGTTTGTTTGCCAACTGAGTGGCATAAAATGTTGCTTCCGCCATTTTGCCGGTTTTGTCCATCTCCTGTTTTGAATAAAAATAGGCAGAAACACAGGTTTTCCTATAACCTTTTATTCCCTTTTTATTCTGGTATATGCCACGCCGACAAATTCCCGGACAACCATAACAATAAGCATTTTTTATTTTTTCAGTGCCCTCGATTACAAGCTCATTCCAGTAACGGCCAGAGGTCTCACCTTTCCAAAGGGTACTAATTTCTTGTTTTATTTTTTTAAAGGATTCTGGTTTTGCAATAGGAAGTTCTACTTTATTACCCATTACAACAACAGCTTTAAGATTTTTTGAACCCATTACTGCACCAAATCCCTTCGTGGCAGAAACACCTCCAGAACCTATAATGTTTGCAAACCTTGTTCGCATCTCTCCAGCTCTGCCAATAGTAGCTATACAGGCTTTATCCCCAAAGCTTTTTTCAAGAGCCATAATGGTCTCAAATGTATTTTTCCCCCAAAGATGGGAGGCGTCTTTAAGAAAACATTTTCCACCACTCTCGATCACTATAATGACAGGTTTTGGGGAAGCCCCTGTAATATCCAATCCGTCAAGTCCAACCCATTTAAGAGCGGCTCCGAGATGACCTCCCAGATTGCCAAAGGCATATTGCTCAGGTATAGCCATAGGCGATTTTCCCAAAACAATCCATCGGGAGGCAGCAGGGGCCTGTGTGCCACAGAGAGGACCGTTCATAAAGAAAAGGTGGTTGTCAGCATCAAAAGCACCAGTAGAAGTATTCATTTCATCCCAGTAAATACGGCTGGCAATACCCCGTCCCCCGATGAAGCGGTGGACATGTTCAAGAGTTGAAATATCAAATAGAGAACCGTCATTTAAGTTCACTCTGAGAATTTTTCCTGTCCATCCGAATACCTTTTCCATTACGGCGCACCTCTTCGTATAAGTGATGTTTTGAAATAGCTTGATGATAAAATATCAATCTTGGTTGTCCGGGCTGCTTTGCAGTATAGATATAATAAAACTGAATAGTTCATAACAAAGTTAATGTCAAAGGGAAAATGATTTAGCCAAATTGAAAAATTTTCTTGACATAGGTTCCTTTTCTGTTTAATATTCAATATGTTGTGGTGGATTGCAACAAAATGTCAATATGGTGTAGTGGAAGTGATTATTGTAAGGAGACAAGAATTACAGGAAAGAGCAAAAAGGATTTTTTTAAATAATAATATATCCCGGTCTAAGTATAATCCCAGAATTTGCAGTAGGTATCGTAGCGCGGCGCAGAAAACCGTAGCGAAATATGCAGTTGGAGCAGGGATTTGAAAGTACTAACGTGCTTTCCGGAAGGTTAATTTGATATAATATTCATGACTTTCGGCTGCGCCTCCAAGTCATGAACCGGGCAAGCCACAGCAGATGATTAATGCAAATTCTGGGATAATATGAGATTAAAAGCAAATTTAATTAAGCCGTAAGGAGGTGAGCAAATTGGATAATAGAAGAAAATTCAGTCGATTTGACACACACATGAAGGCTCAATACTTTTTGCAGGAGAAAAATAGAGGCTGGGAAGAATGCACTGTGATTGACATTAGTCGCAAAGGCATGGGCATAAGATTTCTTACAAATGAAAAAGTTAGTGTGGGTTCAACACTTCATTTAGAGATATCTATTCCTACAGAGTTAGAGACCATTAATGTCAAGGGAATATTGAAGCGGATTAATCAAAGGGAAAATGATTTTATTGGTGGGATTGAATGGTTTCTGGTTCACCGTGATGGTTTAGATGAAGATAGACCGGCCAGGGTAAATTAGGATTGTGTCGGGATGTATACAGAAAAGAAACAAGCAAAACAATAACCCACAAAGAATGAGTTTTGGATTAAGCTATATTCAATGGTGCTAAAGTTCAGAATAAAAGCCACCAATCAAATATGAATTTTTAACGCGTCATGTATTAAAATTCATACTGCTTTAGAGTTCTCAGGAAAAAACATTTAAAAATCAACTAGATAATATCTGGCATATCTATTGCTCTTATTAAATCAATAGCTGGTTTTCTCCTCCTTTCAAATAACCTCCTTTTAGGGGAGTGGTGTTAAGCATCATTCCCTATTTTAAAACATAAAAGAACCGACTGACAATTTTTCTCTTGAGTTTGTGTGAGATTAGATTTAATAGGTGTCACAAATGATAGATTGTCGACTCAAATGTGTTTGTAAATTTCCAGTAGATTGAGGGAATATGTTTGTAGTAACTGCGAAGGCAAAGGAAAAACTTAAGGAAGCCTTGCATGAACTGGCAGCAGATGCAGGGGAAGCTTTTAGGATTACTCCATTTCTTTCAATGCAAAACGATTTTTTGCTTTCTCTTGACAATGAAAGAGAAGGGGACCGAGTGGTAGAAAGCGAAGAAGGTGTGAAGGTGTTATTTATACAGTCATGTTTAGCCTCAGAACTGGAGGGGATGGTTTTAGACCACTTGGAGATAACACACGTTGCAGGTTTTACGATATCAAGACTTACTTTTCACTGAACCAGATCACAGGAAATAATTTGGGGGATAAATCGGGAAAGGCAGCGACTTATGAAAAACACAAGAAGCTTTGTTAGATTTGACACATACATGAAGGCCCAATATTTTTTAAAAGAGAAAAATAGAGATTGGGAAGAATGCACTGTGTTTAAAATCAGTCGTAAAGGAATGGGGTTAAAATTTTACACAAGTGAGAAAATCAAGGTTGGCTCAACTATTCAGTTAAAGATATTTACTTCTAAAGAATCTGAAAAGATTATTGTCAAGGGAGTATTAAAGTGGATTGAAGAAGAGGAAAATAATTTTTTTGGTGGCATTGAATTAAATGAGATATTGGATGAGAGTAAATGGATTACATTAATTCACTTTATTGATAACCCTTTAGAAGAGCGAACAAAAAAGATGAGGAGTATATCCCCACTGCGGCAGGTGGGGAAGAGCTCTCGTCCCTCTCCCCCACAAAAAGTAATTTAAACTGGTTTAGTTATTTTCTTCAATTGGTTTAAACCCCGCAAACACGTCTAACTGCTCTGTCTTTTTCCCATTTCATTTTTTCCACTTGATCCAGCTTGAGAAGAGTTGTTAAATGATCTGCATTAAAAAAC
>WTBG01000383.1 GCA_013139225.1 Deltaproteobacteria bacterium | reverse complement strand
TGGTAGCGGGGGTTGGATTCGAACCAACGACCTCCGGGTTATGAGCCCGACGAGCTTCCAGGCTGCTCCACCCCGCGTCAATGACTAATTTCTATTCTATATATGAATATTTGTCAAGTAAAATTATGTCTACTCTTCCCTGCACCACCTTATTCCATGAGTGATTTGATCTTTTCATGAATAAAATCTGGAATCTTTACAATTTTTCCATTTAAGTCAAGAAAAGCGTGTTTGGTATACCCGCTGATCAGAAGTGTCCTGTCACTTTTTCTGTATATCTCACAGTCAAAGACAATTGTCACTCTCTTGAAAGAAGAAACTGTTGTCTCTATTTGCACAACATCATCATATCTGGCTGGTTTATGATACTTACAATAAACCTCAGATACCGGTATCATAACACCTTGCTTTACAATCTCGGTATAGGGTAAATCTATCTCCCGGAAAAACTCCGTCCGTCCTCTTTCAAACCAGCTTAAGTAATTGGCGTAATAGACGACTCCCATGGAATCTATATCTGAAAAGATTACCCTGTACTCGGCAACATTTTTTCTCATAAAATTCTTTCCTGAAGCAAATGAAACCACAAAGAACACGAAGACACACTAAGAAAGTAAAAACAACTGATAGTGTATGTACACTTCCAGCCTATGTTTCATCCAAACACAGATGTATTATTGTCTTTGCAAATAAGGGGAGTTCCCCTCGCAAGGACTATTTATTGTCACTCACAATATAAAACTAACTCCTGATAAAAAAATCCATCAGCTCGAATCCATTTTCCACAAACAAGCCGCTTTTTTCAGCTGACTCTTCGCTAAATTTAATATGCTGCTGAGAATCCTCCAGCAAGCTTGCTGAACTACAAATGGCAAAAGGAACTGGTTCCGAAGTATGAGTCTTCCTCACTATCGGTGTTCGATGATCAGGCAGAACCATGATCTTATACTCTTTAAATTGATGTATTCCTTCAAGAACAGTTTTTACCACCATCCCGTCAAAATCCTCAATAGCCTTTATCTTATTATGTACATCACCATTATGAGAAGCCTCATCAGGCGCTTCCACATGAACGAAAACAAAGTCCTTATCCTTAAGTACCTCAAGCGCATAACAAGCCTTCCCCAGGTAATTAGTATCAAGATACCCAGTTGCACCAGGAACCTCAATCGGACTGAGGCCCAAGGTTACACCCATACCCTTAATCAAATCTACTGCGGAAATAACCGAACCACTAAGTCCATACCTTTCACTAAACGAAGGAAGACTGATAGGTCTTCCCTGCCCCCAGAGCCAAATTGAATTCGCCGGAAGCTTTGAATCGGCTATCCTTTTCTTATTAACCTGGTTGTCATTTAAAATGTTCCTCGCCTCCCCCATCAATTGAAGGATCTTTGCTGCTCCTTCTCCCTCGGGCAGATAAGGAGAAACATCTCTCCCGCTAATGTCATGGGGGGGTGTTGTCTTCACCTTTTCTGAACCCTTCTTCCACACCATGAGATGTCTGTAACTTACACCTGGATAAAATCTTATCTGGTCACCACCTAACTTCACATCAAGTTCACCAATTAACTCTCTTGCTTCACCGGTAGTAATATGCCCTGCACTGTAATCTCCCATGATTGTGTTTCCATCACTATTTGTTAAGGTAACCAGATTGCATCGGAAAGCTACATCATGAGAGTCAAGCCTTACACCAGCACTTGATGCTTCGTATACCGCTCTGCCAGTGAGATAACGATTAGGGTCATACCCCAGGATGCTTAGATTAGCGATATCACTTCCCGGAGGCAATCCATGAGGGATGGTTTGAACCATTCCTGTTTTTCCCCTGCTGGCAACAGCATCCATCGATTCTGTTTTAGCAACCTGAAGAGGTGTCTTATTATCCAATTCTTTTATTGGATAATCGGCCATACCATCTCCAAGTAAAATAACATACTTCATCTCTACAAATCTTCTATTCTGATTAACATTGTTTTATCTTGTACTACTGATAGACGGTCTATCTCATTCAACGCTTTTCTGACATCAGCATCTCTAGCTTCATGAGTAAGCAAAAAGATTGACACTACGCCTTTAACGCGCCTGCTTTTCTGAATCACTGAATGAATACTGATATTATGCCTTCCCAAAATCCCGGATATCTTCGAGAGTACTCCTGTACAATCAACTACGGAGAACCTCAGATAATAACGCGTTACAACATCCTTGATATTTTTAATTTTAACCTTTTTCAGAAACTCCCTCTGGTATGAAAACATTGGGACCCGATGATTAATTTCCCTCACAATGTTTCTGGAAATATCAATAATGTCGCTAACTACCGCACTGGCAGCAGGCATCATACCAGCTCCCTTACCATAAAACATGCTGGGCCCTGCTGCATCTCCATCAATAAAAATAGCATTATAAGTACCTTCAACCTTAGATAGCAGATGAGTAACAGGAATAAGAGTAGGATGAACTCGTGCCTCAACCTGACCATTAATCTGCCTGGAAATAGCCAGGAGCTTGATTCTATAACCCAGTTCTCTGGCAAATTCAATGTCAAGCGGTTCGATATGGGAAATTCCCTCTGTATAAATCTCTTTGAAGGTAATTGTCGTTCCATATGCCATGTTTATGAGAATAGCCAGTTTATGGGCAGTATCCAAACCGTCAATATCAAGGGTAGGATCCTTTTCTGCGTACCCCTGCTGCTTAGCCTCTTTTAAAATATCTTTGAACTTTCCACCTTCATTGGTCATTTTACTCAGGATATAGTTAGCGGTGCCGTTCAAAATACCTAAAACAAACCTGATTTGATTTGCCGAAAGCCCCTCCTTAATAGCACTAATAATAGGGATACCCCCTGCCACACTTCCTTCAAAACCAATATCCACTTTCCTCTTATGAGCGGCTTTAAGAAGTTCAATCCCATACCCTGCCAAAAGTGCTTTGTTCGCGGTAACCACGTGCTTGCCTTTGTTAACAGCACTTAATAATATTGTCTTCGCAGGCTCAAAACCACCTATCAGTTCAACCACCAAATCAATCGAAGGGTCATTTATGATCTCCTCTACGCTTGTTGTCAAGAGACCCTTATTTATTTTAATCCCTCTGTCACTTTTTATATCAAGATCAGCTATTTTCTTTACAACGATAGAAGCACCAAGCCTCTCTCTTATCATTTTGCTGTTACTGCGCAATATCTTTAAGACACCTGTACCCACAGTACCAAAACCTATAAGCCCAATATTGATTTTCCTCATATCACAACCTCTAACAGTCAGTAAGCGGAACTTCCTAAAACATCTTTCTGATTCCTCTCACTGCTTGATTGATTCGATGTTCATTCTCTACTAAAGCAAACCTTACATAACCTTCCCCACAATCACCAAAACCTATCCCGGGAGAAATTGCTACTTTTGCTTCTTTGAGCATCAGTTTTGAAAATTCCAGCGAACCCATCTTGCTAAATTTATCCGGAATTTTTGCCCATATAAACATAGTTGCCTTTGGTTTCTCTATCTTCCACCCTCCCCTCTTTAATCCTTCAATCAGAGTATCCCTCCTTTTCTGATAGATATTAACAATCTCAATAACACTTTCCTGAAGTTCATTGAGAGCAATGATGCTTGCAATCTGTATAGGCTGGAAGATACCATAATCATAATAACTCTTCAGTCTAGTGAGTGCTCCTATCAAGTGAGAATTTCCCACACAAAAACCAACCCTCCAGCCTGGCATACTATAACTTTTAGAAAGAGAAAAGAATTCTACTCCTACCTCTTTTGCTCCAGGAACCTGCAAGAAACTGGGGGCCTGATATCCATCAAAAACAAGATCAGCATATGCAAAATCATGAATAATAAAAAGCTTGTTTTCTTTCGCAAAGTCAACTACTTTTTGAAAAAATTCGAAGTCCACTACAGTAGTTGTCGGATTATGAGGGAAGGAAAGAATGAGCATTTTAGGTTTTGGCCAGGTTTGTTTTACCGCACTAATCAAATCTTGAAAAAAATCACTTCCCTCTCTTAATGGAACAGTAAGAAGATCTCCTCCAGCAATGATAACAGAATAGGGATGTATGGGGTATGCAGGAGTGGGTACAAGCACCAAATCACCGGAACCAATAGTAGAAAGAGCCATGTGGGCAATACCCTCTTTAGCTCCAATAGTAGCAATTGCCTCCGTATCAGGGTCTAAATCAATATTATACCTCCTTTTATACCAGTTTGTGATGGCCAATCTTAATTTGTAAATCCCTTTCGATGCGGAATATTTATGATTGCGGGGATTTGACACTGCTTCAACCAGCTTATCAATGATAGGCTTTGGTGTAGGCACATCAGGATTCCCCATGCCAAGATCAATAATATCCTCGCCCCTCCTTCTAGCTTCAATCTTTAAAGCATCAACGATACTGAATACATAAGGGGGTAATCTTTTTATTCTCCTGAACTCTTCCATAATCAAAATGTCCTTATAAGTAATTGATGTTACTGGAAAATAATATCATCGTTTAATTATTCACCGCAGAGACCGCTAAGATCGCAGAGATATAAATTTTTCTTCTGGGTGGGAATTTCCAATCCCACTGGCAAAAAAGAATTTTGTGCTTTTACTTAATTTTACTTAAATATTATTATTCTCAGCGAACTCTGTGGTAAATAGTTTCTTCTATACTTTATTTAAGAATATCAAAACGAAGAGGAAAAGTCATTGAAAAAGTCGAATTATAGCAAAGAATTTGCGGTGACTATGACAACCCACACACAACAAAATTTTTCTTTTGAGTTTTATAGTGAAAATGACGATAGATATATAGGCAGTTTTTGTTTGAAAAGCACTTGGAATTATTGGATAATTCAAGCAGGATATTAAGGTAAACAATTATTTCCTGTACAAATCTTTTTATTCGTCGTTTAAAGTGAATATGGACTCTTCTCAACAACAAAAAGACACAAAACTTACACCGACAGAGAATCTGGAAAGTTCTGCCTCTAATGCTGATGAACTGATCAAACGAGTAGAAGAACTCGATGATGAGCTGGAAAAGAGGCTTACCAGAGAAATCGCCATTCTCTTCACCGACATCAGGGGTTCAACCACCTTTTTTAGAACTCATGGTGATATTGCGGGCAGGCTCATGATGCAACGTCACTATGATATGCTCTTCCCTCTTATCAAACAACATGATGGAACTATTGTAAAAACGGTAGGGGATTCTATAATGGCTTCATTCGATGATCCCTACAATGCCGTTCAAGCTGCTATAGCAATGCAAAGGGAGCTTTCAAATTACAATTCTAATCTACCCAGTGAAGAGCTGATAAGAATCCGCATAGGTGTCAATTTCGGAAGAGGAATCATAGAAGATAGTGACGTATATGGCAATGTGGTAAATGTAGCATCCAAGTTGGTTTCTATCGGAGAATCGGATCAAATCCTGGTGTCAGAATCTATCTATGAAAAACTTCAATTAAGAGAAGATCTTGCCTTTTTACTTCTTAAAACAGACCATCCTTTTCAGAACGACCTGAAGCTCACAGCATATTCAGTTAGATGGCAGGAAGAAGACCAAATCAAAGAGAGGGAAATGACCACCATGTCTCTTGCTCTCATGGATCACACCCCAACCATTAAAGAGGAAGAAGACAATGAGGAGGATGATAATCCCACAAGCTATTTCTCTCCCATTGAACATGTGATCCGGGATAAAGCCTTTCGGACAACTATCGACCCTGATTGGCAAGTTAAGGCCGTCTTTGAAGATGCTGAAACAGCTATAGAAACTTCTTTAGAAATCCAGCAGATACTTCAAAAATCTGTCCGAGACTTCCATATTGGAATCCACACAGGACTCACCCGAATAGAAGAGGTTGATATCCATGGGGGAGAAGAAGCAGATGAAGCAAGAGAAAAAGCCGGCATTAATGAA
>WTBG01000046.1 GCA_013139225.1 Deltaproteobacteria bacterium | reverse complement strand
CTATGAGGATCATGGCAGTACGTACAATTATCTCTTACGAATCGTATGAATGTTTCGTGAATATTTTTTGGTTTACCCTTCTTGCCCGTAATCAATTTCTTGATATATTTGTGGCATTTGTAGCAGGTCACAATTCCATTTTCGTAAACTTTCTCACTATGGTCTTCTCCATGACAGTAACTGCAGGTTACTTCCTGGTCTGGAACGAGCTTTAGGAACAAGGCAAGATAGTAGTCATGAAAGTCCTCTCCTTCGTCCTCTTCATCCTCCTTCTCACTTCCTTCCATTCTACTCAAAAGAGGATGGCATGCCTTACAGAGTTTCTGCTGGTCATTTACAATGTGAGCGCCAAATTGACTCCCATGCTGACTGTGGCATAAAAGACAATTACCCTCTAAAGTCTCGCTGTGTTTGAATGTTCCTCCTATAAGGGATGCATCATGACAATCTACCTGAAAACACATCTTGTAGACAATAGGCCGTTCGGGAGATTCACGGGTGATGATATGACATGCCCTGCACTTTTTCTCCAAAAAGGATTTATGGTAAGAGGGTATATCCTCGCCCCTTGTAGAAAGGATTAAATCTTTGTCCTGGATATCGATATCTATTTCTCTGGTAGACAAATCTTCTTTTTCCGTGTGACAGGCAATACAGAGATCGTATGTCCAGTCGAGCCTTACATGATGTTCAGTCTCTGAACCTTTTGCTGCCTCCTCTCTCTTGATAACTCCCTTTTCGTGGGGATTGTGACAAGTCCCACAAAATACTTCTCCTTTTAAGAGAGGTAAAATTACACTATACTTATTTTCAGATGCTTCGATTGCTGTTAACATTTCTTGTGAAGGAGTAAGCATATGATTTGCATTGGCAGGATGAAGTGTTTCTTCTGCCCCATGACACGCTATACAGAAGGTGGAGGTTTCACTTCTAAAACCAACATTTTCTATGTCTGACACGGTATTGGGGTCGGGTAGCGTTTGATGACAGTATAGGCATCGTTCCTCTAAAATATTGCCTTCCTTGTCTAATTGTTCATGGGGATTGGTCTTTTTGTAATCTTCTATTTTATGGCAGCGGAAACAGAAATCTGTGGTTTTTTTGTAGGGTGCACCCCATAAGAAATCTATGTTTTCAAATTGTACTGATGGTTTTGCTTTACACTGGAGATATACATCATGACAAGTTCTGCAGGTAACTTTCCCTTCATAGAGAGGGAAGGTATCAGGAATATTGATAGAATTTCCTTCTGGTGGAATAATTCCTATCGGATGAATCTCTCCCTTAACCTGTTCGGCCTCGTGGCAGGAGTTACACATTGCTATGTCATCTCCTCCAAACTTCAATCTGAGATTACTATCCCCAGGTTCTGGTACCTCTTCGTGGCATATATCACAGTCTTTACCAGTAAAGTGAGGGTTAATAATCTCTTCCGGAGGTCGAATTTCATAAAGTACAGTATCTTCTTCATTTTCTGTAGATATGCTGGGGGTTATTGATAGGTAGCATAAGGCTACCGTTATAATCAATACTATAAGCCATTTTATGGTTTTTGCGGCAAGCATTATGTTGATTAGTCCTCTTTTTCAATCGATTCTTTTTTACGTCCTTTTATCATGTGGAAATACTTAAATCTATATAGTGCCTCTTCCCCATGACAACTTGCGCAGAAGGTAAAGGAGATATCCTTTCGCAAAAAGCTGCTGACGGCATCTCCTTCTATTTCTTTCCCTGACCCCTTCTTGGGATGGTGGGCGTTCCAGATGTGAGCATCATGACAGGTGGTGCACACGATGTTTCCTCCGACTGATTTTTCGCCTTCGTCGGTAAAAATGGGGAATTGGTCAGTGAACGCGTCATACTGATCCTGGTTCATCAAATCTGATTTTTCCTGAAGCAGAGCCATGTACAACTTAGTGGGGTGGAGTCCATACTCAGGCACCTGTTCCTCAGCACACTCATCTTCTGAGTGACAACTGGTACAAAGTTTTATCATAATGTTTTCTGGAGTAGAGAATTCTTCTTTCCAGTGTGAAACGATAGCTGGTCCTAATTTTCTATTCCAGATGAAAGCTTCTGTCTGGGCGTTGTGAACAGCATGGCATTGCTTGCACAAGCCAGATTCTTGGGGGAGTAAGCCCTGCTTATTTTTTTCATCAGGTGCCGTTACTCTTAAGTCGTGGTCGGTTTCCTCGATGTAACTTTTGTCCTGGTGGCACTCAGAGCAGAGTTGAGAATTCTCAGCACTTGAAAGACGCAGGAAACTATCGGATGGAGTTCCATCCTCACCTTTTTTATCAGGATCGCCGGGGTCCCACTGGTGAGGGTTGTGACAGGTTGAGCAAAAAACCATGCCTTGAGAATCTTGCTTTCCCTCTGGTAAAAACAGTGGAAATGTTATATCATTAGTGTCTTCCATACTCACGTTAATGGGATGGAAATGCTCACCGATGAGTTTTTCTTCACCGCAACTGCCTTCACTATGGCATTCAAGGCAAAGCTGAGCCATGATTGTTTCATTCCCTTCTTTAAGTTTCCTTCCCCACATGAATGCATCTGCTCCACCATGAGCTAAATGGCAGGTTCCACATATTCCCGATTCTTCAGGTGATTGATCAAGTATGTTTTTTTCATCAGGTGATGATTGGGAGAGATCGTGGTCTGTTTTTTCAATAGCAGACTTTTCTTTATGACAGCCC
>WTBG01000192.1 GCA_013139225.1 Deltaproteobacteria bacterium | reverse complement strand
GTCGTTCCCTGGGGTGTATCTTTAAGCAGTATGCCTTGATTGGAAAGTTCTTCCCTGATTTGGTCAGACTTCTTCCAGTCATTTTCTTCTCTGGCAATTCTTCTTTCTTCAATACGTTTAAGTATCTCTTCCTCACTTATGGTAACGCTCTTCATCCCCTCTTCCTGTTTTTGCCCAAAATAGTCATCAGGATCAACCATGAACAGGCCAAGAACATTCCCTGCTGTAATAAAGGTTTTAACCGCTTCTTCTACTAGAGTTGAAGAAAGCTTATTTTTACCATCCTTTTTCACTTCGCCTAGCACCTTGTTGAGATTGCGTGTCACCCGATGAAGCACGCCTAAGGCCGAAGCAGTATTAAAATCATCGTCCATCTCTTTTTCAAACATCTCCTGTAATGCACCAATCTGCCCGCGCACCTCTTCTTCAAAGCGAGAAGAGGATTGGTCAATCCCACCCCTTAAATCTTTGAAATCTTTGAGTAGTGCATATAAACGATCCAAACTCGTCTGGGCTTCTTTAAGGCTCTGATCGGAGAAATCTACCGGACTGCGATAATGATGAGAGAGTAGAAACAGCCTCACTACTTCTGGATGATAATTCTCCAGGATCTCTCGGATAGTAAAAATATTGCCCAGAGACTTAGACATCTTCTCCTGGTTAATATTAACAAAGCCGTTATGTATCCAGTAATTAACAAAAGGTTTTCCTGTAGCACCCTCAGCCTGAGCAATCTCATTCTCATGGTGGGGAAAGATGAGGTCAGCCCCCCCTCCATGAATATCGAAGGTTTCTCCCAGAAAATGCTGACTCATTGCAGAACATTCTATGTGCCAGCCAGGTCTTCCCTTTCCCCAGGGACAATCCCAGGTAGGCTCACCCGGTTTGCTTGCTTTCCACAGGGCAAAGTCCAATGGATCCTTCTTGCGCTCGTCTACTTCTACCCTTGCCCCAGACTGTAACTGCTCAGTATCCTTCCCTGACAGTTTCCCATAGGGTTTAAATTTACCAACCTCAAAATAAACATCTCCTTCAATCTCATATCCATAACCATTTTCCATTAATCGTTCTATCATTTTAATCATTCCGGGAATATGTTCCGTCGCTCTAGGCGTAAAAGTGGGTTCCTCCACATTTAGCGCTTTCATGTCATGGTCATATACCTTTATGTACCTCTCGGCGATAGTTTTGGTATCAACACCCTCTTTTTGTGCCTTATTAATAATTTTGTCATCCACATCGGTATAATTTCTCACATAGGCTACCTCAAAACCCTTATATTTGAGATATCGAAAGATGACATCAAAAACCACTGCTGCCCGCGCATGTCCGATATGTGAAAAATCATAGACGGTAACACCACAAACATACATGCCTACTTTACCCTCTTTTAATGGGTGAAACGGTTCTTTTTGACCGGTTAAGGTATTATATATTTTAAGCGACATCAGCCCAAATCCTCTCCATGGTTGAATTACAATATAAGGTTAATTTTTGAATATGAGATAAAAAAATACGTAGTTACGAGTTCCGCGTTGCGAGTTAACAAGATACGCAAATGAAAAATCAAAAACCCGTAACACGGAACTCGCAACCCGCAACACTTTGAGGATGTTAATGAAAATCAGCACACTGATTTTATTCTCTTTCCACCAAAGCTACTGCGTGTGCGGCAATTCCTTCTCCCTTGCCAACAAAACCCAACCCTTCGGTGGTCGTGGCCTTAATATTGATCTTTCCTTCATCAATCTCCAGCGTTTGAGCTATGTTCCCGCGCATATTAGAAATGTATCCTGAAAGCTTAGGCTGCTGGGCAACTATGGTCACATCAATGTTACCTACTATAAAACCCTTCTCTATAACCATACCATTTACTCTTCTTAAAAGTTCTAAACTGGAGATATCTTTAAATTGTGGATCCTGATCAGGAAAGTGAATCCCTATATCACCCAGCGATAGGGAGCCTAAGAGGGCATCACACACAGCATGTAAAAGCACATCTGCATCAGAGTGCCCATCAAGCCCTTTAAAAAAGGGTATTTTTACCCCTCCCAGAATCAATCGCCTCCCTTCAACCATTCTATGTATGTCATAACCATGACCAATTCTTATAGACATCGCATTTTCCTATTGGGATACATGACACTGGATATATCTTGCACCTGAATGGAAAGTCTTTTTTGGGGGGAAATCCGAATATCGAATATCGAATTTAGAAACCCGAAACAAATCCTAAATTCTAATTATCAAATGTTCGAAACATTACAGTTTTGGATTTTGTGCTTTAAACATTCGTATTTGTGTCGAGCTTCGTGCTTCGGATTTCGTGCTTCTGGTATCATCAACACCTAGGAACCAGTATCCAGTATCATTTCAATTACTCTCAATACATCATACAATAAAAAATACTTTCTAAAAAGAACTTACTATGCCCGCCTCTGCAAAATCGCCTCCCCCAAAACTAAATCTTCAGGAGTGGTGATTTTAATATTTTCATAAGAACCTGGTATAACTTTAACTTTTACACCTATTCTCTCAACCAAGGAAGCATCATCGGTACCATAAAATCCTTCCTTAAAGGCCTTCTCAAAAGCCCTTTTTAAAATATCCAGCCTGAAAGTCTGCGGGGTTTGCACCATCCACACCTTATCCCTATCCAGGGTTTCAAGCACCTCTTTCCGTTCAGAAACCATTTTAATAGTATCTTTAACTGGTACCGCTGTTATGGTAGCCCCACAGCTAAAAGTTTCATGAATCGATTTCTCTAAAACCTCTTGAGAAACAAAAGGGCGGACTCCATCATGCACCATAACCAACTCAGAATCATTTTTTAAGGCTTTCAGCCCCTCCCACACCGAATCCTGCCGTTTTAGACCACCGACAATTATCCTGCTAACCTTTTTAAATTCAAAAGTTTTTAGTATAGAAACTCCTGAATGTTCGACATCATTTTTTGCTACAATCAGTACCGTTTCGTCGATTAAGGAACAGCGTTCGAACTCAGAAAGGGTATGAGCTAAAATGGGCTTCCCGGCCAACATTAGATAAGGCTTTCTCTCTTTAGCACCCATCCTGCTTCCTCTGCCTGCTGCAACTACTAGGGCGACAACTTTCATCCAAACCTCTTATAAAGGTTGCATCTAAGGAAGGACGCGAATATTTGCAGATATCAGAAAAAAGCATTTTTTGAAACAAAGTGTTGCGAGTTTCACTCTACACCTTTATCTTCCAGAGTTAGGTATATAATCTACCGGTTTTCCACCTTTCAAAACGGTAAAGATCATCCTTCCAGCTGTTGTTTGGAGAACACTGGTAACGGTAACTTCCATATTCTTGCCTACACACTTTCTACCATTTTCCACAACTACCATGGTTCCATCATCAAGATAGGCTACCCCCTGACCTGGTTCCTTTCCTTCTCGCTGAACATAAACTTTCATAAGCTCGCCAGGTAGTACTACTGGCCTTATAGCAGTTGCCAATTCGTTCACATTTAGTACTTGAACTCCTTGCAGTTCAGCTACCTTATTGAGATTAAAGTCATTCGTGAAGATTTTGCCATTAATCTTTTGTGCCAATGCCACCAGCTTGGCATCAACCTCCTTTATTTTGGGAAAATCTTGATCAATAATCTGCACCTCCATATTTACCTGCTTCTGAATTTTATTCAAGATATCCAAGCCTCTCTTTCCCCTCGTCCTTTTCAAAGAATCAGAAGAATCAGCTATATAGACCAACTCCTGCAGTACAAATTGAGGGATAATTAAGGTTCCTTCAACAAACCCCGTCTCAAATATATCCGCTATTCTACCGTCAATAATAGCACTTGTATCTAAAATTTTGTTATTCCCATCACTTGACGCCGCACCCTTTAAGGCACCGGGCTTCCCAGGAACAAATTCTTCTCCTTTTTTTGCCCCTATTCCAAAGCCCAAAAAACCAACTAAGCAGTTGATTAATAAATAAATAATAAGGTTAGCTAATGATTTTCCTGGATAGTAAAACAGAAGAGCATATGAAAATAGATTTGCAACGATTAACCCGATAGAGAGTCCCAAAACACCGCCTATCACTACCCTGAAGGAAATATTTTTTGCTCTTTGTTCAACAATAAGAATCAAAATGGATACTAAGAACCCCATACACCCACCAATTAATGCAAAATTTTGTGACTTTAATGTCTCCCAAAAGACAATCGCTCCACCCAAAGAACAGATAACGACCAGTAAACATCTAAGAATTATCATCATAGCTCTCTCTCACCTCCTTTCACATAAAATTATAATTTAAAGATTGTTTTACTTGAAGAACACTACTTTTGCAACTCAGAAATTTAGGGATTAATTCTAGAATATATTTCGTGTTTCGGCCTGTCCTGCCCGCCCTAGCGCGACTCCTCGGTGGGATGCTCGACGCCGGATGAACCGGGTCTGGGCCAGGGATTTCTAATTTGGGATCATGCCCCTTAAGCAAAGCGATCTTCTATAGGCTTAAAGAGGCATTCTTCTACCTTATTCTTAGGCTAAGAACTCCTGTGATATTTTACTTGAGATGGTAATAGATGAGCAAGGTTGAGGAAAGGGCAGGGGAT
>WTBG01000254.1 GCA_013139225.1 Deltaproteobacteria bacterium | reverse complement strand
AACGGGGTAAATCTGTGGTTGATTGCAAAATCTGGGTTTAAAAGATAGCATAAGGTCATACTTTTTAGTTTTGTGGAGGTGTAATATGAGGGAAATATTAGTTGACAGAACTCCTAATAAGATGAAGCGTAGAGAAGATTGTAATGCTATTGAAGTTTGTGGTAAGATAAAAAATGTGAGGAGATTGTGTGAGAAAGGTGGAAACTTCAGTTCAAAAGACACTGACGTATGTTTGGTAAGCGTAATATTGCTGCTGGATAAGATTGTTGAAAAGTTAGAAAAATCCTAATTCTTTTATTTGTTTATCATGGACTTCGTCTTGTGTGCTAACCATTTCCTCTTCACTTTTCTTTAAATACTGCTCCCGTGCTGGCAGAGGTAACCATTTGAGAGTATCTATAGACATAACCTTCTTTGATTTTAGGTTCGGGAGGTTGCCATTTCTTCTTCCTTTCTTCCAATTCTTTATCAGATACCTTTAATGTTAGTTTTTTACCCGGGATGTCAATTTCAATCATGTCTCCATCTTGCACCAGGGCAATAAGTCCGCCTTCCATAGCTTCTGGTGAAATGTGGCCGATAGCTGCACCTCTAGTTCCCCCGCTGAATCTACCATCCGTAAGCAAAGCAACATCTTTGTCTAATTCCATACCAGCAATGATAGCAGTAGCAGTGAGCATTTCTCTCATACCCGGTCCCCCTTTTGGCCCTTCGTATCTGATAACTACAATATCACCCGGTTTAATCTTGTTATCCATAATTGATTCCACTGCTTCTTCTTCAGAATTGAAAACCCGGGCAGTTCCTCTATTCGTTAACATTCTCTCATCAACTGCTGCTTGCTTTACTACTGCTCCGTCTGGTGCCAGGTTTCCTCTCAGAATAGCAATCCCGCCTTCTTTATGATAGGCTTTTTTGAGAGGCCTTATAACTTCCGGGTTAGATACACTTGCTCCAGAGATATTTTCACCTACTGTTTTACCAGTTACGGTTAAAGCATCTTTGTGAATGAGATTATGTTCGGATAGTTCTGACATTAAAGCAGGTACTCCGCCTGCGGCATCCAGGTCTTCCAGATGGTCTGTTCCTGCAGGACTTATCCTGCAGAGGTTGGGAGTTTTTTTACTCAACTCACTAAAGAGATCGATGTTGAGTTCTATGGTTGCCTCTTTAGCAATCGCGGGAAGATGGAGTACTGTATTAGTTGAACCACCGAGAGCCATATCTACAGCAATTGCATTTCGGAAAGCATTCAGGCTGGCAATATCCCTTGGTTTGATATTTTTCTTCACCAGTTCCATAGCCTTCATTCCTGCCATTTTAGCGAGTCTTATCCTCCTTGCATCAACAGCAGGTATGGTGCCATTGCCAGGCAGTCCCATGCCGAGAGCTTCAGTTAAGCAGTTCATGGTGTTAGCAGTGAACATGCCGGCACAGCTTCCACATCCGGGGCAGGCAACATCCTCAAGGTCTTTGAGTTCTTCTTCATTCATCTTTCCAGCCCTTACCTTACCTACTGCTTCGAAGACAGTGATGACATCAGTTTTTTTACCGTTTTTGCGTCCGGCAAGCATAGGCCCTCCACTTATGATAATAGCAGGGATATTTATGCGCAGAGCAGCCATGAGCATCCCTGGAGTTATTTTGTCACAGTTGGTTACTAAAACCAATCCATCAAATGGGTGGGCCATAGCCATCACCTCGATAGAATCGGCAATAAGTTCTCTGCTGGCGAGAGAGTATTTCATGCCTGTATGGTGCATAGCTATGCCATCACAAACACCAATTGTTCCGAACATTACGGGCGTACCTCCTGCATAGCGAATGCCTGCCTTTACTGCTTTTGCGATTTCGTTTAAATGAATATGTCCTGGAATGATCTCATTAGCGGGATTAGCCACTCCAATAATAGGCTGTGCTATCTCTTCGTCGGTATATCCCATAGCCTTATAAAGAGAGCGGTGAGGTGCTTTCTCTAAACCTTTTTTCATTAAATCACTGCGCATGGATATCTCCTCTGATTGATTAATAAATTTATGATTTCAAAAGAAAAACAACTAAAGGTGAAACTAGCAGAAATTGAAGTAAGCTGTCAAGTTTAGAATGAACTGGTGTTTCATCAAAAAATTGACATAAGCGTTTATTTAAGGTATATGTACTGAAATACTAAATAAGGTGGATATATTGATGATGAGGGTTTGTATTATTTGTACGCTCCTTTTGTTATTATTAGTTTGTGGTGTGATTATGAGCTCGGACGAGGGAATAGATGTTCTTGAAGTAGAAACATTTGATTCATCTGGCAAATTGGGGTATTTAGAGGGCTGGGTGTCAGCAAATGATAAGTTTAGAGATTCTTACAAAATAGGAGAGGAGGAAAAAAATTATTTTCTCGAAGCAAGAGTGAAGGGTAGTGGTGATATCCTTGCTAAGGAATTTAAATATAATCTGAAGGAATTCCCCATTATTTCATGGAGGTGGAGAGCTTTGAAGCTTCCTGATGGAGGTGATGAAAGATATAAAAGTTCAGGAGACAGTGTTGCTGGTATATACATTATTTTCCCCAGTTTGTTTAAACCTGAGAGATTAAAAAAAAGCTGGTGGATGAAAGTCCCCGTCCCTGATAGTTTGAAGCCTGAATGCATAAAATATGTGTGGAGTTCATCTTTGCCTAAGGGAACCGTTACAGAAAGCCCATATGCTAAAAAAACCAAGATTATTGTTCTGGAGAACGGCAGCTCTCCTTTAGGTCAATGGATAACTGAAGAAGTAAATGTCTACGAAGATTACAAAAGGCTGTTTCATAAAGAACCCGATGAAGTACGAGCTATAGGAATTTTAACTGATGCTGATGATACATCCTCAGAAGCAATGGCTGATTATGATGATGTTTGTGTTAAGAGGGGTGT
Organism: Deltaproteobacteria bacterium; assembly: GCA_013139225.1. GTDB lineage: Bacteria > Desulfobacterota > WTBG01 > WTBG01 > WTBG01 > WTBG01. The sequence continues at coordinate 3,348 of WTBG01000254.1, read as the reverse complement.
TGTTCGTCAGACAAAACATATATCTGACGGGGAAAAGGGTGGCTGATTGAAAAGATAATCATATTGATTACAGGGTAGATTTGGTTATTAAAAAGGGGCAGTTCTCGTGAATTAATCACGAGCTGCCCCTTTTAATAAATAAAGAGTGGGATTATGTTTTAGTTTTCAGAGGCTCAATATTTTTCAAAGCCATAGCTACAAAGGGCTTAGGAGTAATCTCTTTGACTACTTCTTCTACTATATCCTCAGTAACTGCCCCACCTTCGCCAGCTTTTTTCTCCATACCTTCCAGCATCTTTTTTTCCGTCATTGCCCTGAAAGGTTTCGGTGAGCTTTCTATTAACTTTTCAAACATTTCCTTACTGTTACCTTGCCAGTTGAGTTCAGCCATACTCTCTCTCCTTTCCTTTAAATTTACTTAGCCTAAATGATAATCAAGGTTAAAAAATTGCTAAAAGTTATGACCAACATATTAAAATACTATCATAATGTCAAGGATATTTTTGAATTTTATTTTTATTCGTTCATAAACAAAAGGTGTGCTTAAATAATACCCTGGATTTTTAACTCTCTTGAGTTGTCCAGATAGTTCGCACAACTCTTTTGGGATTATCAACGGTCTCCACATACATAATACCATTCTTTTGTAATATCAGCTTTTATTTTTTATCTAACATAGGCCTTTTGGGACTTGACAAAACAAAATAATTATGGTGTTTTAGGTGAACATTTATGAAAAGAAAGTTAATTATTACAATTGATGGTCCTTCAGGGGCAGGTAAAAGTACAGTTAGTCAGCTTTTGGCTGAAAAGCTCAAGTATCAGTATATCGATACAGGAGCACTATATAGAGTAGTTGCTTTGAAGGTAAAGCAAGAGAATCTCGATCCCGAGGATGAAGATGGCCTTTCCTTACTTTGCAACAGGCTCGACGTTTGTTTTGGTAAGAAAAATGGAAAACTCGGGTTTTTTTTAGAAGGAAAGGACGTTTCTGAGGAGATTAGAACTCCTGAGATGAGCCTCCTTGCTTCTGGAGTATCGGCAAAAAAGGTTGTGAGAGATGCACTGCTCAAAATCCAACGGAAGTTGGGAGATGGGGGTGGTATCGTAGTAGAAGGCAGGGATATGGGAACTGTTGTTTTCCCAGAGGCGGAGGTAAAATTTTTTCTCAATGCATCGTTAAACATTAGAGGAGAGAGGAGGTTTAAGCAGTATCGGGACAAAGGCAAAGTATTTGATCTTGATAAGATTATTCGAGAGATAGAAAAAAGGGATTCAGATGACACAAGGAGGGCACTTTCTCCTTTGAAACCAGCAGATGATGCTATAGAAGTTGATTCAACAAAGATGAACCTTGAAGAAGTCGTGGAAGCAATGTTGAAGATAGTTCAACAGCGTCTGCCTTCTTCTTCAAAATAAAATAACCTGGGGGTAAGTATTAATGGAAAACAACCACGAAGTTTATTCTGAAACAAAATCAAAGAATGCAAATGAAGATTTGCTTATGGAAGGAAGTGAGAACAAATCATCGGGAGATAGCAACCAGGAAGAAGAGGAGTTAAGCTTTCAAGAGATTTTTGAGAATAGTATAAAGGATTTAAAACAGGGGGAAGTCATTCAAGGGGAAGTGATTCAAACCATAACTGATTATGTAGTTGTGGATGTAGGATATAAATCTGAGGGAAGAATTCCCATTTCACAATTCAAGGATGAGAAAGGGCAACTAACGGTTAAAGTAGGAGATAAAGTTCAGGTATATCTGGAACAGTGGGAAGACGATGATGGAGAGATAGTTCTATCTAAAGACAAAGCAGACCAGTTAAGAGTTTGGGAAGAGATCAATAAAGTCCTGGAGAAAGATGGGGTTATTGAAGGAAAGGTAAGTGCTTTGATTAAGGGAGGCTTGTCCGTCGATATTGGTATTCCTGCATTTTTGCCAGGTTCTCAAGTTGACCTTCATCCAATCAGAGATCTGGGAACTCTGATTGGTAAGACTTTTAAGTTTAAAGTTCTTAAGTTTAATAAAAGGCGGGGGAATATTGTTTTGTCGCGCAGGGCACTTTTGGAGAAAGAGAGGGAAGTATTAAGAAAGGAAACAGTGAAGACCCTCAGTGAAGGAGAAATTGTCGAAGGGATAATCAAAAATATTACCGATTATGGACTATTTGTTGACCTGGGTGGTATTGATGGTCTTCTTCATATTACAGATATATCGTGGGGTAGAGTGTCACATCCTTCAGAATTGTTCAAAATCGGGGATAAAATCAATGTCAAAATACTAAGTTTCGATAAGGAAAAAGAAAGGGTGTCTTTGGGATATAAACAGATCAAGTCTGACCCTTGGACCAAAGCAGAGGAAAAGTACCCGGTTGGTGCCAGGTTAAAAGGGAAAATAGTAAATATTACGAATTATGGTGCTTTCATCGAATTGGATGAAGGGATCGAAGGTTTGATACACATCTCTGAGATGTCATGGGTTAAAAGGATGAAGCACCCTTCTCAGTTGTTATCTGTGGGAGATGAGGTCGAAGCCATGGTTTTAGATCTGGATGTGCCAAGGAAGAGAATTTCCCTAAGTTTAAAGCAGTTGGAGCCCAATCCATGGGTTCTCATGGAAGAGAAGTATCCACCCGGGACTGTAATAGAGGGTAGTATAAAAAATATAACAGATTTTGGGATATTCATTGGATTTGATGAAGGCATAGATGGTTTAGTACATATATCTGACATCTCTTGGACTCAGAAGGTAAAACACCCCTCTGAACTTTATAAAAGGGGACAAGAAGTGAGGGCGGTCGTTTTAAGTATTGACAAAGAGAACGAAAGATTTTCTCTTGGTATCAAACAATTAGAAAAAGACCCCTGGGATGAGATTTCTGAGCGGTTTAATAAAGGTCAGAATGTTACAGGAACTATTACTAACGTTACTAGCTTCGGCATTTTTATCGAACTTGGTGAGGGGATTGAAGGACTCATCCATGTTTCCGAACTGGGTGATGATGTTAAAATGGAGAATTGCAAGTCAGGAGATGAACTCTCTGCTGTTATTACCAATATCGATAAGAAAGGGAGGAAAGTTAGCTTATGTATAAAAGAGATAAAGGAGAGTGAAGAGAAAGAGGGAATAAAGGAGTATATGGGGAGCCAGGAAGAGGCTACGACATCCTTGGGAGAAGAGTTAAAGGAAAAATTTGAAGAGAAGAAGGAAGTGGAAGAAAGAAGTGAAGATGGAAGTGGACTGCAATCTTTGGGAACGGAAGCCCAGAGCACAGAGGAAACGGTGGTGGAATTGAAAGATGAAGATGGATCGACAGAAGGAGAGGAACATTTGATTGCGGCCTCAACAAG
>WTBG01000319.1 GCA_013139225.1 Deltaproteobacteria bacterium | reverse complement strand
TCGTTGAATTTGTGGGGATAGGGCGAAGTAGAATCATAGGTCATATAAAGTGACTTGAGGGCATCTTGCAGATCATCCCTCTGTAAGAAGGGGTTCTTTTGCATAGCCTTCAGGGGATTCCCTCTGCCTGGGCCTGCACCCAAAGCCGCTCTTGGGGGGCTCAGAACAGCGAGGAGGCTCAGTACTCCTCCCCATTTCAGTGTCTGTTTGGCAAAATCTCTTCTTTCAAGCTTCTTCATAGAATACCTCCTCCTTATATTTATGGAACTTACACCAGAATACCCCGCCCTATGGACGGGAATAGTCGAATTCAAGCGATTTCTCTACTCAGGTTTATTCAACCTCTGAAACAGTGCTCCTTTTCCAGGTGATGCTCTCTCCCACCGCAATCCGTTTCTGTCCAGTTTCCCCTGTAATCCACAAAGGGATGACCCATCTTGGGAAATTTACATAATCCCATGTCCTATAGTCTAGCCATGTCTTTACTCCGATCTCCTCCCCGATCTGGTCGTTTATCTCAATCAGACTCAAGACTGAATCAGTAATGATCTGGAGAACTCTACCACGATATTTTTGTAAGCACTTCTTTTCTGATAAGGTAAGTATAAGAGTGTTCCTTTTGTATGTCAATTAAAATTGATAAGAACTTCTTTTTTGATAAGGTAAGTATAGGAGTGTTCCTCTTATATGCCAACAATAACTTCCCAGCAGGGCATTGACACTATATATGGGGATGTCTTCAATGAGCAAATAAATTTGAGTTGCTTGCATAGTACAAAGTCACTTTCAGAAAAATATTAGTGTGACTTACATCTGCGAATATCAACAATTTATGCTTTTTTCAGTGGAGTGCCTTCTTTTTTTCTTTTGGACAATCCGGCATGTATATTCACACAATTAAGGAGTTTGTTCTTGTTCAAAAATAAAGTTATGGTATTGTTCATATAGCAATATCAAGTCTGCTTAAGAGAACTTCCTAGTTTTTTACCAGCCTCTTCTGCACGCTTCATGACCTCGGGCATATCATGGACATCATTCATGCCAATGACTTCAGCCATTTTTTCTACGAGGTTCAATCTGTGAGATTCTCCCATACAAAATGCGAGTGCTTCTAAAGCCTTCTCGTGACCGCCCCCTGCAACAGTTGTTACAACCACGCCAAGCTTCCCCGCAAGTGGCCTCTGTCCTAAAAACGGCATTTCAGGATTATACACAGGACCGATGCCTCGATAATAAAGTGCCAGACTTCTGTCTATGAAACATTTAACTGCACCAGAGATATTCATGTAGTAAGTTGGTGAACCAAGGACAATTGCATCTGTATCTATTAATTTCTCATAGAGATTCTGCATATCATCCTCAATGGGACACTTTCCTTCATTCATCATACATTCAGAACATCCCGTGCAGGGCTTTACCTCAAGCTTGCCCAGCTCTACAATTTCATAATCGCATCCGGATGATTCAGCAATTTTCCTTACAAGTTTATTTGTATTGCTTTCTTCCCTTAACCCTCCGCAAATAGCTAATATTTTCATGAATCATGCCTCCTGTTTTAATAGGGTTAATAAGCTTTTTGTTTGGTGGAAAATGAGTCTCAGATAAAATGACTTAATCAATCAAAAGGAATACACCCTCTTCAAAACAGCTTATCTTTCATTTTCTCTCCCAAGTAACACTATACACCCCTTCTCTTACATTTCCATATTTCATCCTGTCAGGGGTAATTTCTATTACCCGAAAGTTGATTTGTGGTGGAAGCTCCTTTTGCCCCATTTTTTTAAGTGCCTTTTCAAAACGGCTGGGCGCACTCTTTTTACTATATACTTTGGCCTTCCCCCAAGCCTGCAATCCCTTGCCTCCCCAGAAATCCTTTTTAGGATGATAGGGCTCTGCAATGGAGAAAGAAACAGTGTTGTAGACTTTAAGATTATTGAATTTTCCACCCCCCTCAGAAAGTATATAAAAGGTAAAGCCATCAAGGCGGTATTCTAGAGGAGTAGTTCTTGGAATATTGTTTCTAATGGTACTTAGATGAAGCACATTGTTCCTTTTGAGAAATTTCATAAGCACTTTCTCAAAGGCAGCTGGAGACCCGAAGCTTTTTATCTTAATACCTGCTTGTTTAAATACTGGCAGAACAAATGAAGGTAATTTCGGTTGTTTGATTTTTGCCATGTGACCTCCTTTCCTATGTTTATGTTTTTAAGCACAACCAGTGTGATCTTGTTAAATAATTAACGACAGGAGATTAATATCTCTTGATATAAATGGAGTCTCCCAACGAATGCAGGTTTGGACAAAACAAAATGAATTCTTTTTTGTCATGCCAAATAAAGTTGGCTAACATGTATATTAAAATTGAATGTTCTCTAAGCAGAAATCCAAACTCCCATCTTTATTTCTAATGAAAGCATAACAAATACTGTCTGCATTATCAAAGGGTTTTTGTAACAACCTGTTAACATTTGATATGATCCTTATCCCTTACTCAACATGAAAAGATTCAATTGCCCCAAACCCAAAAAAGTGCTGGACATAGAGGATACTATGTAATATTATATAGTAAAAATATATAATAGTGGGAGGAGGATTGTGATACAGGGGGAAAGAATGACTATCGGAGAACTGTCCAAAAGGACTGGTGTCTCCACACAAACGATACATTATTATTTAAAAGAAGGGCTTTTGCCCAAACCGCTTAAAACCAGCAAGACCTGGGCTTACTATACTGACGATCATTTTGAACGGATTAAGATGATTAAAAGCTTAAAGGAGCGCTATTTCTTTCCTCTTAAGGTGATAAAAGGCATTCTTGGAGAAGTATCTTTACATAGAAAACTTATGAGGGATACCCCCCTTTCGGTTGCGTCAGATTTAAAAAAAACTTATGTTAGGGGAAAAAAGAGGAGCCTTTTATCCCGAAAAGAGCTTTCCATAAAATCAGGGGTAAGCATAAGGTTCATTGATGAACTTGAGGAGATGGGTTTTTTGCTATCCAATGCAGGAAACAATGCTAAAAAATATGATAGTGATGATCTTGCACTGGTGAGAAGTTTGAGTAGGTTGATTAAAGTAGGAGAGGGTAGTCTGGAGGATCTAAGGTTCTACCAATACTTTTTTAGTGTGCTATCAGATGAAATGAATTTTGTGAATAA
>WTBG01000296.1 GCA_013139225.1 Deltaproteobacteria bacterium | reverse complement strand
ACCGAAACAGTACGGGGGGCAGGGTGAGCTTCAAAACTGGGTCCAGAGGATCTGGACAAAGCTTTGGAGGGATTGGAATTAATAAATGATCCTAACTTGATTGTGGGATTTGAAGATGTTGATGATGCCGGGGTCTATAAGATATCTGATGATCTGGCGCTCATTCAAACTATAGACTTCTTTACTCCAATTGTGGATGATCCTTACATCTTTGGCCAAATCGCCGCTGCTAATGCCCTATCTGATGTATATGCCATGGGTGGTATTCCTTTGACAGCCATGAACGTGGTATGTTTCCCTGCTCAGTCAATGGATATATCAGTTTTGAAAGAAATTTTAAAAGGCGGTCTGGATAAAATGAGAGAGGCAAAAGTAACCCTTGTTGGAGGACACAGTGTAGAAGATGCAGAATTAAAATACGGACTTTCACTCACAGGAACAATCCATCCCAACAAGGTAATTACAAATGGGGGAGCTAAACCGGGTGATAAACTTATCCTCACCAAATCACTGGGTACTGGAATTATTAACACTGCTATAAAGGCAAAAATGGCTACTGATGAGTCAATTGCAAAAGTCACAGATGTAATGACCACACTTAATAAAGATGCCTCAGAGATTATGCAGGCAATTGGCGTTAATAGCTGTACTGACATTACCGGATTTGGTTTTTTAGGCCATGCTTGTGAAATGATGCAGGAAAGCGGCGTGGGAATGTTAATTTATTCATCTTGTATCCCCATTCTTTCAGAGGTAGAGGAATATGCCAGGAAAGGTCTGGTTCCAGGAGGAACACATCGGAACAGGAAATTTCGTTCACCTCAAGTAGAAATGGACCAGACTCTCACGCCTGAAATAATTGACATTCTCTATGATCCTCAAACATCAGGAGGGCTTCTTATTTCTGTAGCACAAGAAAAAGCAGATAAACTTCTCAACAAATTGAGAGAAGAAGGGATTAATGAGGCAGCTATCATAGGAGAAGTGACATCTGAACCTATGGGGAAGATTGTAGTAAAAAACAATTAAATCTATTTCTCAATTCCTTCTCTGGCTGAAACTCCCTCACTGTAGTAATGTTTAACTTCTCTCATCTCCGTAACCAGATCGGCCTTTTCAACCAATTTTGGGTCTGCTTTCCTCCCGGTAAAAACCAATTCGACAGAGTCAGGCTTCTCATTTATTAATGCCAATAAATCTTCAACTGAAAGCAGTTTGAAATGAACTGCAATGTTTGCTTCATCAAGTATCACCAGGTCATACTGACCCGACTTAACAATCTCTTTAATTTCCGCATAACCAGCCCTGGCTACAGTAAAATCCTCCTCAGCAGGTTTACTGTGAACAAACTTTGCCCTTCCATATTGCTTGACTATTATCTGTGGAGAAAATCGCTCAAGAGATTTTAACTCGCTATAATCCATCCCTTTCACGAACTGCCCAATGAAAACCTTCAACCCCGCTCCTACAGCCCTCACAGCTAGCCCAATTGCCGCCGTCGTCTTTCCCTTGCCATCCCCCGTATAGACCTGCACATAACCTTTCATAATTGTCTCTCCGATAGCTGTTTTAAAATAGGCTATTTATCCAATCTGATCACACTTGAGTAAACTCATTATATTCTCCCATTAAAATTAAGTCAACCCTCTTAAAAAAGACACCTATGATGGACTCGTATGGGGTCCCTATGGGGTCAGGTCTGCTCTTGGCTCATGTGATTAAATAATTCACCTGACTCAATAAATTCATCTATAATATATACCTCTTAATCCATCTGACCCTGGGCAACTTTAGACACTTCGTGTCAATTAACAATTAAGAGAAGAGTGGCTGGCAGGCGATTTTTACGTTCGGCACAAATAACAATTGACATCATATGCATAGAATGGTAAATTAATGCATAAGGAGGTCAGCCATGAGAACAACTTTAGATTTACCGGAAAACTTGTTAAAAGAAGCAATGAAGACCACTCACATTCAAACAAAAACCAAAGTTATTATTACAGCATTGGAAGAGTTAATAAGAAAATCAAAAATTTCTGAATTAAAGAAATTCAAAGGAAAAGTAGATTTAGACATTGACTTGGATATTGTTAGAGGCCGTAAATGTCGGTACTAGTTGATACATCTATTTGGGTAAAATATTTCAGAAATGGGAATAACTTAAAAAGACTTGATTTACTGATAGATGAAAATTTAGTTGTTACGAACGACTTAATCCTTGCAGAATTATTATCCTTTCTGAAAATTAGAAAACAAAGAAAAATTGTAGACTTACTGAACAATGTTAATAAACTTCCACTCCGTATCAAATGGGATGAGATTATAGACTATCAGGTGAAATGCTTAAAAAAAGGTGTTAACGGAGTTGGGATTCCAGACTTAATAATAGCTCAAAATGCAAAACAAAATGATTGTGAAATCTACTCAACTGATAAGCACTTTAAATTATTGAAGAACATTATAAGCATAAAAATAACACCTTAAGAAATATTTGATTTAGATAGTTTTTTTCTCAGTGATATTATCATTCAACAATATCACGATCTCCGAACAAGACGATCCGTAAAGGGGTCAATCCGTCTCTTGGCTCACCTAATAATAAGTTAGCCAATACTCGCCAGTTCCAATCTGCCTTTCCATCTCTCTTTTAAAACTATTTTAGTATCACCATGTTCTGGTGAAGATAATGAAGGATCGTTCTCAATCAATTGGAATGCCTCATTTCTCGCCTCGTTAAGAATTATTGCATCCCTTGCAATATTAGCAACTCTGAAGTCGGGAATTCCAGATTGCCGTGTCCCAAGAAATTCTCCAGGCCCTCTAATGTCAAAATCCTCTTCCGCGATTTTAAATCCATCCGTTGTCTGTTCCATAATTTTCAATCTGCGACGGGCATCATCTGATTTTCTATACTGTGCAAGTAAAATACACTGGGATTGATAGTCATCTCTACCTACCCTACCCCGCAGTTGATGCAACTGAGAAAGACCAAATCTTTCCGCATGCTCAACAACCATTAGAGAAGCATTGGGAACATCAATGCCAACCTCCACTACAGTAGTTGATACCAGCAGATCAATTTTTTTCGACTGAAAATCCGACATGATCCTCTCTTTCTCTTTACTGTCCATCCTACCATGAAGCAATCCAATTTTAAATTCAGGGAAAACGTCTTTTTGTAAATGCTCTGCCATCTGAGTTGCATTCATCAAGTCAAGTTTTTCAGATTCTTCAATTAAAGGATAAACAACAAAGACCTGCTTTTTGTTTTCTACTTCCTGCCTGATCTTTTGATAG